>JBEPWN010000076.1:0-9094 GCA_041642395.1 Marinilabilia sp.
TTTTCGATGTAAGAGATATTTCCTTTAGTTTCGACAAAAAGAAAGAAGCGGGATTGCATCCAATGAGTTTTACCAGTCATTCAGGCCAGCTGGTCGGTATTATGGGAGATTCCGGCGCCGGAAAAAGCACTCTTATCAATGTGCTTACCGGAATATATCTGCCTTCTTCAGGAGAAATTATGCTCAATGGCATAGACCTGCATCTTTATCCTGAAAAAATAAAAGGATTAATTGGTTATGTGGCCCAGGATGATCTCTTAATAGAAGACCTGACAGTCTATCAAAATTTATTTTTCAATACCAAACTTTGCTTTGATCACCTGGAAAACCCGGAGATTAACGACAAAGTATTGAGTCTACTCAAAACCTTGGGACTGATTGAAATATGTGACATGAAAGTTGGATCACCGCTGAACAAGAAAATCAGTGGCGGCCAGCGAAAACGGCTCAACATTGCACTGGAGCTGATCCGGGAACCATCCGTATTATTTTTGGATGAACCAACTTCAGGTCTTTCTTCCCGCGATTCTGAAAATATTATGGATCTGCTCAAGGATTTGGCAGTAAAGGGTAAGTTGATTTATGTGGTCATTCATCAGCCTTCGTCAGAAATATATAAATTGTTTAACCAATTGTTGGTGCTTGATACAGGAGGATATCTGATCTATAACGGCGATCCTGTAGGAGCAATCAATTATTTTAAATCCTGCATTAACCACGCCAATCGCGATGAGAGTGAGTGTCCCGTTTGTGGCAATGTCAATCCCGAACAAATTCTAAGTATAATCAATTCACAGGTTCTGGATGAATACGGATCACCAACTACTGTAAGACGAATTTCCCCTGCCGACTGGTTTAAAACATTTAAGAAATCGCATCCATCAACCATCAATCGCGAAGAAAAGCGATTGCCTCTTCCGGATATAAATTTTCAAATCCCAAACAGGATCGGTCAATTCACCGTTTTTTTCATGCGTGATTTAAAAGCGAAACTGGCAAACCTTCAATATATATATATTAATCTGCTGGAAATGCCGGCTCTGGCAGTAGTTCTGGCAGGATTATTATTTTATTACCAGGTAGGTGAAACGAGTAGTAACCGATACGTTTTATATGAAAATCCAAATATCATAATATACATTATCATTTCAATCGTTATTGCTTTATTCATCGGATTAACAGTCAGTTCAGAAGAAATAATAAACGACAAAAAGATACTAAAAAGAGAGGCATACCTGAGCTTGAGCCGCTTCAGTTATTTATTATCCAAGGTTGGCATTCTCTCCATTATTTCAGCAATACAAACAGGCTTATTTGTCTGGATCGGCAATAGCATTTTAGAAATTGAAGGAATGTTTGGTGATTTTTGGCTCATCTTGTTTTCTTCTGCTGTTTTCGCCAATCTCCTGGGGCTTATTATCTCTGACAGTCTGAAAAAAACAGTCAATATATACATTCTCATTCCTTTTCTGATTATTCCCCAGCTCATTTTAAGCGGAGTATTTGTTTCTTATGACAGGTTAAATCCAAATATTTCGAAGGTCGCTGACATTCCCTGGTATGGCGAGATCATTACTTCCAGATGGGCCTTTGAGGCACTTGCAGTACAACAGTTCAGCAAAAATGATTATCAAAAGGAATTCTTTATCTATGATAAACTTAAAAGTAACGCCACATATCGCAAAGATTACTGGGTTGGCGCCATGCAGGATGAATTAACGAAATTCACTCAATCAACAGACCAAAATGAAAAGAAAGATATTATCCGGTTATTAAAAAATGAAATAGAGACCATTGACAAATTACTTCCGGCCAGCTCTCAGATCGACACCCCGGTTTCGCTAAACTTTTCGGACATAACACCTGTAGCAACAGCAAACATTCATAAATATTTAGAAGACATCAAATATTATTACATCAAACTATACAATCAAGCAGACAAAAGGCTTGAAGCACATCGTCAATATTTAATTTCAACGCATCCTGAAGAAGGCAATCACTACCTTACAAAATTACGAAACAAACATCATAATGAGGGATTGGAACGTTTTGTAAGAGGTACCGATAATTTTTTTTCGAAACGCATCATTAAATATGATCATCAGTTTATACAAAAATTTGATGCCATTTATAAGGAACCACAACATTCATATTTAAAGGCCCATTTTCTGGCCCCTTTCAAATACCTTGGGAATCTAAGGATCAATACCTTCAATGTAAACCTGATGGTAATATGGGTAATGAATGTCCTGCTTTTTATTTTACTTTACACGGAAATATTAAAAAATATCCGATCAAAAGGAAAAAGACACCTGCCAACCATAAAAAAAGAACCGAAAACAAAAAGTCAACGATTCTTTTAAAAACGAAATATATCCCGATAATTATTCTTCCATCTCAATCATTTTAAAAGGCAAATTAATAATCGACTGATAATCTTCCCCCGCTTCAAACATATCCTCATCATCCTCTTCGTAATACCAATTCACCTGTACTTTAAAGCCCTTTTTAAACAGGAGCTCAAGTTTTTTGAAAATATCCAGAATACACTTTGAAGAGCTGGTATTAAAATACTCCAACTGAATATTTATAACAGTAGTATCATTAGGTGCATTTCCATATTCTTCAATCCAATCAATGAGAGGCTTGTAAAATTCCACGGAATTCTCCGGGATCGACCGGCCTTTGATCTCAACAACTCCTATATCTCCTTCAAGTTTCACGTAAGGAGTCTTTGGGGTATCTTCTCGAACAATTGTTTCCATATTGACAATTATATCTTTTTAACTTATGTACACATCTAAAGAAAAAAATACATGTTCCCCGTCATAAGGATACAAAAAATATTCTAATTTATTTCCTGTTTTCCTTACAATGTCCAACATGCCAAGACCTCCGCCTCCTTTATCAGAAATACCTTCATTCCCAAGAATATCACGGTACAGCATTCTCACCTCCTCATCGGAGAGGGAGTTTAACTGTTCAATTCGGTCTTTTATAAAGTTGACTTTCGATCGTAATATGAAGTTCCCGGTAGTTACCCGATAAAAGGAACCATCATGGACCAGAACAACAATGCCAAAATTAGGGGATCCACCAGCTGAAAGTCCTGCAGGTGGAGCATCAACATGATGGTACAAATTCTGCATACACTCAACAAAAACATTATAGACCTTTTTCCGGGTCTGAAGCCGTTCCTGTTTAAGCATGGAATTTTCTTCAATTGATTCAAGAGCACTGGTTATCATCTCGGGTGAAATACTTCCGGCATATTTCAGAACAATATCTCCCTGTAATTTATGAGCATACCACTCTTCGAGATTAAACCCCATCCTGGTTTCTAACATTGGTTTCCTTACAAAGGTAAAAAAATATATATTTTTATATCAGATTTACGTTCCGAAGTTTAAGCAATTTTGTTCAAATACAAGAACCTGGAATAACGTTTTTTGGTAAATCTAACAAATGGTATGGTCAACTCCCGAAAAAAACTGACAAATCAAATTCCATCTCCACCAACAAATCCTGAATGCCGGTACTTTTCCTGCAGGATTCTGCTATTTGATGGCACGGATGATGTTAACCATACATTACCACCAACCACAGAATTGGCTCCCACTGTTATCCGCCCCAGAATTGTTGCCTGGGCATAAATAATTACATTGTCTTCAACAATTGGATGGCGATCGATTCCCTTGATGGGATTGCCATGCTCATCCATTGGAAAACTTTTGGCTCCAAGCGTTACTCCCTGGTATATTTTTACATGGTTTCCAATAATAGAAGTGGCACCGATTACAACGCCGGTACCATGGTCTATTGCAAAGTGATGACCAATCCTGGCTCTGGGATGAATATCAATACCCGTTTCAGAATGGGCCATTTCAGAAATAATTCGCGGTATCAGAGGTACCTTTAGTTGAAGTAGCTCATGCGCGACACGGTAATTGGTAATAGCCCGGATAGCCGGATAACAAAAAATAACTTCAGCATTACTCTGTGCTGCAGGATCCCCCACATAAGCAGCTTCAACATCAGTGGCCAACAGATTGCGGATCAACGGTAGTTTCTCAACAAATTTGAGTGTTACCTGAGCAGCCTGGTCTTTTTGTTTCAATAAATCTTCTCGATTGGCATAGTGACAATCAAAACAAAGACCGGCAAATATTTGCTGACGCAAAAGATCGTAAAGACGCTCAACATTAACACCAAGATAATATTTTAAACTTCCCGGTCTGGTTGGAGAGTCACCAAAATATCCCGGAAAAATAATCTCCCTTAATAAGTCCACAATTTCTTCAAGCACACGAGACGAAGGCATTGGCTGATCTGGATAATGACGATGACAGACCGATTGATAAGATTCTTCCCGCGATAAATAATCAATTGTTTCTTTAAGATTTTGTGGATATTCAAGATAATTCATCTCAGAAATATTATTTATATTCATTCATAAACCTGTTACAAGGGTGATGATTCTCAACCATTTTTATAGCCTTGTCCAATCGTTTTTCTCCCTGCCCTTCAACAACACCATATGGAATTTTGTAATATTCAAGTTCGTGCATATAACAATCAAACAAATATTGCCGAATGTGGGGGTTTTCACGAACCCCGTCCTCTTTCCATGGTAAATCAGGTTTGCAAAGAAGAGCATAATCAACTTTGTATGTTTTGATGGCATGGTGAAGCCATACAGGACAACAATGAAAAGCTTCCTCGAACCAAATTTTAGTTATGATCAGAAAAGTATCAAAAAAAACCATCTGACCTTTTCTGCAGTGGTTTCGTGCTTTGTTGTACTCCACAACCTGCCGGCGAGCAATAATTTCTAAATCCTTTATTGTATATGCTCCTGACAATTTCTCAACATATTCGCGGGCATACTCTTTAACCTGCATTCCCTCAAAATGTTTAGCCAATTCATTAGATAGCAATGATTTTCCTGTTGCCTCGGGACCCGTTAATACAATTGCAACCATAATACTAATTTTCAGAAAACTGTTATGTCGCATCTCAGGACTATTAGAATTTATCCCAGGTTGGTCAAACATCTATCAACTTATCACGCCACTTCATCTTACGCCTCCATTCCAGATACCCAAAAACAGCCACAAAAGTGTATACAAGATATAAGATTACCGTTACTTCCAGATTTTTATACAAATACATCCCACTGCTTACCAAATCAACCACAATCCATATCAGCCAGTGCTCTATCATTTTGCGGGTAAGCATCCATGTGGCAATGATGCCACCGGTGGTTGTAAAAGCATCCCAGAATGGAAGATCGGATGACTCAATATTCAATATTTCCGGTAATTTAAGCAATGCCAAAACAACCACCAAATAAATAATAATACCCATCCCAAAGAGCTTTGCTCCCATTTTCAGATTTACAGTATTAATAGGCATTTTTTTGCGGCCGCTCTTTGCTCTACCCCATTTCCAGGCAAACCATCCATAAACACTGATCAATAAATAATACAACTGAAGTCCCATATCAGCATAAAGACGTTCGTTGAAAAACACGACCAGATATAATAAAGAAGTCAGAAATCCCGTAACCCAAAGCCAGATATTTTCCCGTACAGACAGATACAGGTAAACAAATGCAAAAAATGTCCCAAAAAGCTCCATCCAATGATCGTGGATCCAATCAATCACCATTTTCAAAAATATCTGAATACCGATCCTTGTCTTCAATAAGGTTAATGACCTCATCAAAAAATGGCAATGCGGGATTAAGTGTTTGGTAATATTCACTCGTACTCCAGATATTTCTGGCGATCAAAGCTTTTATCTGAAGTTTTAACCATTGCAAAGAAGTTTCCAACTGATCCTCTTTCAAAGCAATTCCTGTATTATCTCCTCTTTCCGTAAGCTCATCGATGAAATCATCGGGAACAACAAACCTATTGTTAAAATCGGAGTAAGAACTGTATCTTTCTTTCCATTCGTCACGATATTTGTCAAGCTTATCCATTACCAGTCGATTGACGGTCCCGGATGCTACCAGGTCGCGATAATAATCGGTGTAATATGAGGTGTCGAGTGGAATAAAAACATCAGGAATAATACCTCCTCCGCCTAACACCTTACGATTTTTGACCATCGTAGAATACACCAGGCTATCGGGTAAACTGATGCTATCTGAATGCATAAATTCACCATGAAGATATCGCTCATAAATTTCACCGCGATATTCTTCTGTCCCGTTTTCATATGATTTTTGTATGCTTCTACCCGAAGGAGTATAATATTTTGCAATGGTCAGTCTTATTTCTGACCCGTCAGGTAGCGAAAAAGGTCTTTGAACGAGCCCTTTACCAAAACTCCGTCGTCCCATTATGATTCCACGATCCCAATCCTGAACAGCACCTGCTACAATTTCACTGGCCGACGCCGAACCTTCATCAATAAGTATTACCAGGCGACCGGTTTCCCATAGTCCTCCGGCACTTGAGTTATACTCCGAACGGGAAATAGCAAGTCCGTCGGTATAGAGCAACAACCGCCTTTTCCCGATAAATTCATCAGCAATATCAAGAGCAGCCTTAAGATATCCGCCACCGTTACCACGCAAATCAAGAACAAGGTTGTCAATTCCTCTCTCTTTTAAATCTACCAGGGCTTCCTCAAACTCCTGATGTGTGCTTTGAGCAAAACGGGATATTTTAATGTAACCTGTCTCAGGTGTCATCTCATAAGTTGCTTCAATACTAAAAATAGGTATCTCATCCCGTTCAACAATAAACTCAAGGGTGGTATTTCCACGATCAACGGTAAGGCGTACTTCTGTTCCTTTGGGACCCCTCAGTAAATCGAAAACGTCACTGTTTGACAATCCAACACCTGCTACATTTTCACCATCGATCTTCACAATCCGGTCGCCGGCCATGAGCCCTACTTTTTCGGAAGGTCCCCCGGGAATTGTTGCAACCACAGTAAGAGTATCTTTCAGGATCATAAATTCGATACCCACACCCTCAAAATTTCCATCAAGCGGTTCATTCATGGCTTCGATCTCTTCAGCAGGAATGTACACAGAATGCGGATCCAGCTTTTCCAACATCGCCTTAATGGCTTCTTCTGCCATCTGGTGTTTATCAACGCTGTCCACGTAAAAGGTCGTGATCAGCTGCCATGAGAGTTGTACTTTGCTCAGTTCAGAATCGTTTTCCTGAGCTTTTGAACATTGAACAACAAAAAACAGGGCAAAAACAATCAATATTGTATAACGCATTTTTTTTTACTTAAAATGAAAAATCATTCGATCCTTTCAATTACTCCCATTCAATGGTTGCAGGAGGTTTGGAACTAATATCATAAACGACCCGGTTGACACCTACTACGCGGTTAATAATTTCATTTGACATGCGCCCGAGAAATTCGTATGGCAAATGCACCCAGTCAGCCGTCATTCCATCGGTGGAACTTACAGCCCTGAGAGCCACAACACTCTCATAAGTACGCTCGTCACCCATTACGCCTACGGATTGAACGGGCAGGAGCATGGCACCGGCCTGCCAAACCTGATCATATAGAAAGTGCGATTTGAGACCTTCAACAAAAATATGATCAACTTCTTGTAAAAGTGCAATTTTTTCAGCAGTTATTTCACCCAAAATCCGAATAGCCAGTCCCGGGCCGGGAAATGGGTGACGCCCAAGAATGGTAGGGGAAATTTTCAGTTCATGTCCCACTTTTCTGACCTCATCTTTAAAAAGTAATTTAAGGGGCTCCACCACCTTTAGGTTCATCTTAGCAGGAAGTCCCCCCACATTGTGATGCGATTTTATAGTAGCAGAAGGTCCATTGACAGAAATGGATTCTATAACATCCGGATAAATGGTTCCCTGAGCAAGCCATTTAACATCCTTAATTTTTTTGGCCTCAGCATCAAACACTTCAATAAAAACACGACCAATTATTTTCCGTTTCAATTCCGGATCAGCAACTCCTGTGAGCTCTTCAATAAACAAATCTTTAGCGTCGACCCCGATTACGTTAAGTCCCATATGCTTATACGAATCAAGTACATTCTCATATTCGTATTTTCTCAACAATCCATTATCCACAAAAATACAGGTTAGCTGAGTTCCAATGGCATGATGCAACAACATGGCTGCTACCGAACTATCTACACCACCCGACAAGCCAAGCAACACCTTGTCGTTGCCGAGACTTTTCTGCAAGGATTCAACTGTTTCCTCAACAAATGAAGCGGGAGTCCAGTCTCTACTGCATCCACATACATCCACAACAAAATTGGACAGGATTTGAAGCCCTTGTGTGGTATGATAAACTTCGGGATGAAACTGGATGCCAAAGGTTTTCTCATTTTCAATCTGATAAGCACCGACCTCAACATCTGATGTACTTGCAATTATATTAAAATTATCCGGTAATTTCATGATGGTATCACCATGAGACATCCAAACCTGAGAATCTTTCTTAATCTCCCGAAACAACTCATTATCATGATTGATGTATTTCAGGTTGGCGCGTCCATATTCGCGGGAATCTGAAGCCTCAACGAGTCCTCCATAATTTTGTGCCATAAACTGAGCCCCATAGCATACACCAAGTAATGGAAGTTTTCCTTTAATGTTACTCAGATCGGGCACTGGTGCCTTCTCATTCCGGACACTAAAGGGGCTCCCGGAAAGAATAACCCCTTTAACCGTGTCATCAGGTTCCGGAAAATGATTGAAAGGATGTATTTCACAATAAACATTAAGTTCGCGCACACGCCTGGCTATCAGCTGAGTATATTGAGAGCCGAAATCGAGGATAAGAATTTTTTCCTGCATTGAAATGAGAATTACTGAATTAAAAAATCAATGCAAATATAAGGAGAATGTCGGTATTTTCCTGTTCTTTTCACAGCGAACCTGTCTATCTGCTAATTCCTTTAAAAAAGGTCATAGCAACAGTTAAATCATGAGCTTTTGAATTAAGTTGATCTGCGATGTATTAACAGATTAACTTTAACTGTAAATTTACTGAGCCTTTTCATTTAATGACAAAACAGCTATTAATTTGCTCGGAATTTGATGGTTGTTCATTACTTCCTTTAGCAATTTCCTGA
>JBEPWN010000077.1:0-9076 GCA_041642395.1 Marinilabilia sp.
TTAATCTGTACCGAAAGGCTAAGGAATTTAACGCAGGTAACCGAAGTCAGATTGAACAGTGGATAGAGTCCTGTATTTTTGCTCTGGATAATGATGAGTTTAATATGGATATTTATGTCAATCCATCTACCTTACTTACATTTGGCCAGTCATTCGGAATTCAGTATTACAAAGATGGTGTTGTATATTCTTCTTCTTCGGGGGAAGATAATGGCAATGTGGATAGATACGGCAAAGAATTTTTGAATTTATATTATTCCGAGCTTCAGGATGGTGAGATGAAAAACAGACGTCTCTTTTCCGATAATCTGGTTTTTGACTATCACGTGGGTGCAATTTCCTTTACTTCTGATGAAGAAACCATGTATTATACCAGAAGTGTCAGAGTGAGAGGCGGAGAAAGCAGAATTAAAATTTTTTCGGTGCAGTTTGATGGAGAGAAATGGGGAAATGAAACGGAGTTATCAATAAATAGCAATGAATATGATTGCGCCTATCCTGCAGTTACCCCTGATGACCGTTTTATTATATTTTCTTCAAATATGAAAGGTGGTTTTGGAGGAACTGATTTGTATATTGCTGAAAGATATCCTGATGGACGATTTGGGCAAGTCAAAAATATGGGTGATCAAATTAATTCATTCGGCAATGAACGTTTTCCCTTTGTAAGTAAGGATTATGATCTTTATTATAGTACCGATGGAAAACCTGGTTTTGGGGGCCTTGATATTTTTAAAGCAAGTAAAAAGAGTGAATCATCCTGGAGCAATCCGGAGAATATGATGAAGCCGTTTAATTCTAATAAGGATGATTTTGGATATGTTATTGATCCCACTGATTCTAAACAGGGATTCTTATCGTCCAATCGTATCAGTAGTGGGACCGATGCTATTTTTTATGTGGAACCGCGGAAGGAGAATACTGGAAATGTAGGGGATGATGATTCTGAAGATATGGTTCCCATGGGTGGGTTGTTATATGATCCTGTAGATGAAGTTAAATCGACACCTGAACCTGAACCTGAACCTGAACCTGATCCGACACCAGAAACCGTTGTTGATCTTTCTGTTTTTCCGGATGCATTCATTACAAAGGTTAGTAGTACATTCAATGGAACTGCTGTGGAGGATGTTCGCATTGATATACTGGACGCAGCTACTGCTGAAGTTGTGGCAAAAGGGACAACCGATCGCAACGGGAAAATTCATTTGAGATTACCGGACGAATTCCGTAATGAAGCTCAATCATTTGATATTTCCATAAAGAAGGACAATGATTTTAAGTCTAAAAATATGATTGTTGACATTATGGAGCTAGAGGAAATAGCAAAAAATGGCATTTCCCTGACACCTGTTTTTGATGATGTGGTTCTTGATGATATTGGAACAATGATAATACCTTACCGGGGCAATAGTTTTACAGATGAAGGATATGCAGTGCTTGAGAAGCTGGCTGCTTATCTGGAAAATAATCCAAACGTTGTGGTAAAGCTAAATTCGCATACTGAGGCACGGGGACAAAAATTCAATAATCTGAATACATCCCAGACTGTGGCAGAAAATGCTGAGCGCTATCTTATGGAAAGGGGCATTGATGATAAAAATATAATTCCACGTGGATATGGCGAAAGATATCTGATTAACAAATGTAGTCGGGGCAAACTTTGCAATGAAAATGAACATCTCGCCAATAGACGAATTGAAGTTGTGGTTTGGAAAATGTTAAAGTAGAACATCCTGAGTTGTAATTATAGACTTTTAAACAATGAGTAAAATATTTAGATATTCTCTTTTGGGAGTGATGATATTGGTGCAGTCACTGGCATTTGATGTTTCTGCAGATAAACTGACACATCTGCGTACATCTAAAAAGATTGTACCTGTGAATAATGTGTCAGCACCGTATTTTGCCATTCAGATATTAGCTCTTAAACGATCTCCTCAAAACCCTTCCTATTTCAGGAATGTGGATCGTGCCCGTGAATTTGATTGTGCAGATGGATATGTACGCTATACCATTGGATCCTATTCAAGTAAGGAGGCTGCCATGGATGCGATATCAGGCGTAAAATCTTTGGGATATCAAAAATGTTTTGTGGTTGATCTGCGCAGTTATAATTTGAATGGAAAACAGTCATCCGCAGATAATTTCAGTCCCCGGCGAAATACAACATATACCATACAGCTTGCTGCTTTCAGATATCCCGTATATCTGAATCATTTTGAAGAGTTTGATAATGTGATGGAATTTTATCCTGAGGATCGGGTTTATCGTTATACCGTTGGGCAGATCAATGGGTCTAAGGCGCTTGAAGAATTAAACAGGATCAAAGCAATGGGATATCCACAGGCCCATTTGGTTCCATTTGATAAGTATCGGTCTTTTCGTATTGAATAAATTTTGTGTAAATTTGCAGCAACAGCAAGTCGGTCTGTCGCCCTTTTGGGAGGAAAGTCCGGACAACACAGAGCACTGCGCTTCCTAACGGGAAGATGGCCGTGAGGTCATGAAAGTGTAACAGAAAATAACCGCCTTCGGGTAAGGGTGAAAAGGTGGGGTAAGAGCCCACCGGTTCCGATGGTGACATTGGAAGCCGTACACTCCGCAGGTTGCAAGACCATGTATATCCCGGTTTCCTGTTATCAGGTACAGGGTTGCTCGCCCTGGTTCCATTCGTGGATATCGGGAAGGGTAGGTCGCTAAAGGCAGTAGGTGACTGCTGCCGCAGATCAATGACAGGCACCTTTTTTAGGGACAGAATCCGGCTTACAGACTTGCTGTTTTTTTTATTTTCTTTCCATAACAATAGTCCGTTAAACTTTTTCTGTAATTAGCTTACAGTCAATTGATTAAGTTTTAAATATTCTGAGTATTAAGAGATTGTTTTTTAATCCCGAAGCTTCGGGACAATCTATCTAACATCTAATATCTAACATCTAACGATCTATTGCATGATAGATTTGATTCATAAAATAAAGGTTTTTATTCTTGAAGACATCTGGCGTATCAGACCTGATGATACTACCAAACGGCAATTTTGGTTTATAAAATTTCTTCGCATCTTCTCGCTTGCTATTCGACGGTTTATTCAGGATAATTGTCCAATTAAAGGTTCAGCACTTACATTTTTTTCGTTGCTTTCTGTGGTCCCTATTGTGGCTATGGCCTTTGGTATTGCCAAAGGGTTTGGTTTTATGGAAACGTTGGAAACAGAGCTTCATAACCGTCTGGCAGGACATGAGGAAGTGGTAACCTGGGTACAGGAGTTTGCTTTGGATTACCTGGAAAATACCAAAGGGGGGATGATTGCCGGAATTGGTTTTGGCATTCTGCTTTTTGCGGTGTTACGGCTCATGGATAGCATTGAAGAGTCTTTTAATGATATATGGGATGTTAAGCGATCCAGATCATTTACCCGCAAATTCAGCGATTATATTTCTCTTATGTTGGTTGCCATTTTACTGCTGGTTACTTCAGGCAGTATTGTTGTAGCTATTTCTCAGAGTATTAGCGATCTGGGTGTGGGAAGGTTTGCAAGTGGTATTATAATATGGGTGGCCCCGTATTTGATGATTTGGCTTGTCTTTTCGTTATTGTTCCTGATAATGCCCAATACCAAGGTAAAACCGCTTTCTGCTGTTTTTGGCGGTATTATTGCCGGTTCTCTTTTTCTGGGTGCCCAGTATGGATATATTTATTTTCAGGTAGGAGTATCGCGTTACAATGCCATTTATGGAAGTTTCGCCGCCTTGCCTTTGTTTCTTATCTGGATGCAGACAAGCTGGATGATTGTTCTTTTTGGTGCAGAACTTTCTTTTGCCCATCAAAATGAGCGTAGCTTCGAATTTGAAGAGGATACCCGCAATATGAGTTTGTATGCTCAAAAACTTGCCTGCATACTTCTTGTACGAGAGGTGAATAAAGCTTTTGATATGGGTGAAAAACCTTATTCTGTATCTGATCTTTCCCAGCGTTTAAAACTTCCCATCAGATTGTCCAATGATTTGGTCTATAAACTCATTGATGCCGGTGTTCTTCTTTCGGTTAGTGATGATAGTAAGGACGAAACGCTTGTTTTACCTGCTTTTGATATTAATAAAATGGATGTTGCAGGCATTTTAAAAAGGCTTGAGCATACCGGTTATTCTGAGACCCTTTTTATTCAATCAGATGCTGTAACTGCTGTTCGTGGAGTGATTGATCACTACGAAACAGTGATCTCTTCTTTGCCTGAAAATAAATTGGTGAAAGATATTTAATTTTTATCAATAGGATTTGCTTATTCAGGAAATAATTGTGTTTTAATTTGGGTTTAAAAAAGCTTTTTCAAGGTCAACTTTACTGTCTTCTAAATGTTATTATAAACAGTTGCATTTGAAACTGTTTGTTGTAAATATGTCATTACTACGGATGCCTCCGGTGTAAATATTAAAATATTAGGAAAATGAAAAATAAAAATTTTGTATCAGTGGCTTTTGCTTTTGTGGCTGGTTTGTTGATAGTTGCATGTTCCACTGTTCCCATATCAGGAAGAAAGCAATTAAACCTGTTACCTGAATCACAGTTGTTGTCAATGAGTTTGACTCAATACGACCAGTTTCTGAGTGAAAATAAACTTTCCGAAAATCAGGAACAAACGGCCATGGTGAAGCGGGTTGGTAACAATATTGCTTCTGCTGTTGAGAAATATTTTAATGAACATGGTATGAGTGGGCGTGTTAAAAACTTTGAGTGGGAGTTTAACCTTATAGAAGATGACACACCTAATGCATGGTGCATGCCCGGGGGAAAGGTGGTTATTTATACCGGAATATTGCCCATCACGGAAGATGAAACAGGACTTGCTGTTGTTATGGGACATGAAATTGCTCATGCTGTTGGCCGTCATGGTAACGAGCGGATGAGTCAGGAGATGACTGTTCAACTGGGGGGAGCGGCTTTATCTGTGGCATTGAATGAAAAGCCCGAACAAACCCGCAATATTTTCATGGCAGCTTATGGTCTGGGTAGTCAGATCGGTTATACATTGCCATTTTCAAGAACACATGAAACGGAGGCCGATCAGCTTGGACTAGTTTTTATGGCCATGGCCGGTTATGATCCCGGCGAAGCTGTTGCGTTTTGGAAACGCATGTCGGAAATTGGAGGACAAAAGCCACCGGAATTTTTAAGCACTCACCCTTCAGACGAAACACGGGTGGAAAATTTGCGTGAATTTTTGCCCGAGGCAATGAAGTATTATGATGAATGAAATTTGTTAATTTCCAGGCATAAAAACACCTTTTAAAGGTTGAGGTTGAGATAGAAAACTCGAAACTAGAAACCTATGAGGGGATTAGTCGATTAAGCAATTAGGTTTAACACAGAACTCAAAACCCAATCCTCTTGAACCTCTGTGTATAACTCTGTGATTCTCTGTGTAACTATTTTTCTCAAAACCCGAAACTAGAAACTCGCAACCGTTTCCCGTATAGCAGCCAAACGCACCATCAAATTTTTAAGATGATCAAGGTGCAACATATTGGCTCCGTCGCTTTTGGCGTTGGCCGGATCAAAATGGGTTTCTAAAAATATGCCGTCACAACCCACTGCAATGCCTGCTTTTGCTATGGTTTCAATTAACTCAGGTTTTCCGCCTGTAACTCCTGTCGATTGATTAGGCTGTTGAAGGGAATGCGTGATGTCAAGAACAACCGGAACATCCATTTTTTGCATCACTGGTATTCCGCGATAATCGACAATCATATCCTGATAGCCAAACATTGTTCCGCGGTCAGTAACCATCACGTTTAAATTATCACTGTCGCGAACTTTATTAATTGCGAAAATCATGGCTTCAGGGGCCAGGAACTGTCCTTTTTTTATACTTACCACCTTGCCGGTTTTTGCAGCAGCTACCAGAATATCGGTTTGCCTGCAAAGAAATGCCGGGATTTGTAAAATATCGACATATTCAGCTGCCATGTCAGCTTCCCTGGCAGAGTGGATGTCAGTAATGGTGGGTATATCAAATGTTTCTGATACTTTACGCAGGATCTTTAGTGCTTTCTCATCACCAATGCCTGTAAATGAGTCTATTCTGGATCGGTTTGCTTTACGGTATGATCCTTTAAATACATAAGGTATTTTCAACTCTTCGGTGATTTTTACAGCTTTCTCAGCTATTTTGAGAGCCATTTCTTCACCTTCTATGGCACAAGGACCTGCAAACAGGAAAAACTGATTGCTGTCTGCGTTTTTTATTTTTGGAACGACATCTATATTCATATCTTAATATTTTCAGTGAGACGTTAGTTTAATCGTGATGAGTTCAGAATAAGCGTTTGAAAAATAACAACCGGCAACTGGTCTATTTTCCTTTTTTTCCTTTCCATAAGTGTTGCATTCTTTCCGAAATTTTTGTTTCCTGAGGATTATCCTGTGGCTTAAAAAGTTGTTCGTTATTTACTTTGTCCGGCATATATTCCTGAATCACAAAATTGTCTTTGTAGCTGTGGGCATATTTATATTCTTTGCCGTAATCAAGTTGTTTCATAAGTTTGGTGGGAGCGTTCCGAAGATGCAACGGCACAGGTAGATTTCCTGTATTGCGAACCAATTCCTGGGCCTGATTAATGGCCATGTATGCCGAATTGCTTTTGGGACTGGTAGCAAGATATATGGCAACTTCACTCAGGATAATCCGTGATTCGGGCCATCCAACCATTTTTATTGCTTCGAAAGCATTGGTGGCAAGTAATAAAGCATTTGGATTGGCCAGTCCCACGTCTTCGGAAGCGGATATAATGAGCCTTCTGGCAATAAATTTGGGATCTTCGCCTCCTTCTACCATTCGTGCCAGCCAGTAAACCGCAGCATCCGGATCGCTGCCCCGGATTGATTTTATGAACGCTGATATGATGTCATAATGAATCTCTCCGTTTTTGTCGTATTGTGCAGGATTTTGTTGCAGATGACGGGTAACATTTTCATTGGTGATCTCTACTTTTTCCTCATCCTTGAATGAGTTTGCAATAAGTTCGATAATGTTGAGGAATTTTCGTGCATCGCCACCTGAAAATCGCATTAAAGCATCGTCTTCCTTCAGTTCTATTGTTCTGTTTTTTAGAACAATATCGTTGCTTATGATGTGGTTGTATAACACCATAAGGTCATCTTTCCCCAGTGGCTCAAGCACATACACCTGGCAACGTGAGAGGAGGGGTGATATCACTTCAAATGATGGATTTTCGGTGGTAGCTCCCACAAGAGTAACAATGCCTTCTTCAACAGCACCCAGCAGGCTGTCTTGCTGTGATTTGCTGAAACGATGAATTTCATCAATAAAAAGAATGGGAGAAGCAGAATTGAAAAACCTGGTTTTACGCGCTTTTTCGATGGCCTCACGAACATCTTTTACGCCCGAGTTTACAGCTGACAATGAATAAAACGGTCTTTCCAGTTGGTTGGCAATAATTCGTGCCAGAGTGGTTTTTCCTACGCCGGGCGGCCCCCACAAAATAATTGATGAAATGCGCCCGGAGTTCACCATCTGATGAAGGACGGCACCTTCACCAACAAGATGTTTCTGACCAATATACTGGTCGAGAGTGCGAGGTCGCATGCGTTCTGCTAATGGTGGGTATCCGCTCATATTCTTGATCTGTATTGTAACTGCAAAGTTATAAACTATGATGAATAAATTGATTTTTTTCAGTGCCTGTCTTCGAAAGTGATTAAAGTATCCGTTTACTTATTCAGCAATTTATGTGTTTGGCTGTATCATATGCTTTAGAACCGGCGTGTTTCCTGCCTGAGAACCCAAATATACAATTTCGAAATATTAAAGAAGTACATAGATAAAACTACTATGTCATGGCCTTAAGGATGTCCTGAACTGTCTTGAGAAATTGGAAAAATCAGTGTAACTTACCGTCAATTAGATTTGTATATAATGAAAATGAATGACACTCAAACTGGGGTTATTAAACATCTTAAATAATGATAAAAAGCAGATGAAATCATTGCAAATCCACTACTTTTGTAAAAGTTTTTAATATAAATCATTTCTCTGATATGGATTTTCTCGAAAAACTCAAAGAACGTGCCACTAAAAATAAAAAGCGCATCGTACTGCCTGAAGGTACAGAAGAGCGCACATTAAGGGCTGCTGATGTCATTTTGGAAGAAGGATTTGCCGATATTATCCTGATTGGTAATCCTGACGAAATTGCAAGTGAAAGTCGTCGCCTGGTTTTGAAAAATATTTCAAGGGCTAAAATTGTGGATCCTGGAAATCATGAAAAGATGGAAATATACGCCGATCTTTTGTTTGATATTAGAAATCATAAAGGAATGACTCGTGAGCAAGCTTCTTCTCTGGTTCAGAATTCATTATATCTCTCCGTGTTAATGATTAAAAGTGGAGATGCCGATGGTGAAGTTGCCGGAGCTGAAAATTCAACCGGGGATGTTTTACGGCCAGCTTTTCAGATTGTGAAGACAAAACCCGGAATTAGTGTTGTTTCGGGTGCATTTATTATGGTGTTGAAAGATAAAGAGCTTGGTGAGGATGGGATTATCGTATTTGCGGATGGCGCTGTTCATCCTGATCCTAATGCCGAAGAGCTTGCAGAAATTGCTGTTTCTACGGGTCAGACCACCAAAGATTTGCTTGGGATTGAGCCCCGCATTGCCATGCTTAGTTTTTCTACAAAAGGAAGTGCAAAGCATGAATTGGTAGATAAAGTAGTAAAGGCCACTGAAATTGCCAGAAAAAAAGACCCGTCATTGAGAATTGATGGCGAACTGCAGGTAGATGCTGCCATTGTGCCTGAAATCGCTATGAAAAAGGCACCTGACAGTGAAATAGCCGGACGTGCCAATGTGTTTATTTTTCCATCACTTGAAACGGGAAATATTGCTTATAAACTTGTTCAGAGATTAGCCCATGCCGAAGCTATAGGACCTGTTTTGCAAGGAATGGCCGCGCCTATTAATGATTTGTCAAGAGGCTGTTCGGTAAGTGATATTGTTAGTCTGGTTGCAATTACAGCTAATCAGTCCTTGAAATAATTATTGTTGAAATTATAAAAGG
>JBEPWN010000078.1:0-8957 GCA_041642395.1 Marinilabilia sp.
TGGTATCGGCAAAAAGCTGAGCAGTTGAAAGCACCTTGATCTTTTCTGATTTTTTTCTCAATGGGATGGTGTCAGTAACGAATATTTCCGAAATTTGTGAGTTTTCAATGTTCTCAAGTGCGGGCCCTGAAAGTACAGCATGAGTTGCATACGCCCGAACGCTCAATGCCCCCTCTTTCATCATCATATCAGCAGCTTTTGTCATTGTGCCGGCTGTGTCGATCATGTCATCCACGATAACAACATTCTTACCTTTTACGTCCCCAATAATACGCATTTCATCCACCACATTGGCTTTTGAGCGATGTTTGTAACAGATTACCATTGGAGCTTCCAGGAATTTGGAATAAGTATTGGTGCGCTTTGTGCCACCCACATCGGGTGAAGCAATAACCATATTTTCCAGATTCAGCTTCCGGATGTGAGGAACAAAAATTCCGGATGCATATAAATGATCCACCGGAATGTTGAAAAATCCCTGTATCTGATCGGCATGCAGATCCATGGTCATAATCCTGTCCACGCCGGCTGTTGTAAGCATATCGGCAACTAGCTTGGCACCTATGGCGACACGTGGCTGATCTTTACGGTCCTGGCGTGCAAACCCGAAATAGGGTATTACTGCTACAATTTTGTAAGCAGAGGCTCTTTTTGCTGCATCGATCATCATCAACAACTCAAATAAGTTGTCTGTTGGTGAAAATGTTGACTGAATAAGAAATACATGTGACCCGCGAATGGTTTCTTCAAAGGCAGTGGTAAATTCTCCGTCACTGAAATGAGTCAGGTTTACTTTTCCCAACTCTCTTCCATTACACACACTTATTTTTTCGGCCAGATATCGGGTACTTGTACCCGAAAATAGTTTGATAGGTGCTTTCGGTGGCATTTAACGCTCTGTTTATCAGTTATATTAAAATGGATGTCTTGTTTGCAAAGGTAAAAAAATCACTTGGGAATAATAATAAATCAGCATTATTATCCAGCCCAATTTTTAATTTCAATAGATTATTGCCAGTTTTTCTTAACATTTTCAATAAAGGTAAGTAATTCTTCCCGGCCCCGGCGACTTGTGGCCGACGTAAAAAAAAGCGGTGGAAGTTCATCCCATTCTTCTTCGAGCCTTTCGCGATATTTGGCTATGTTACGCTCCATTTCTGCGGGCTTGAGTTTATCGATTTTGGTAAATACAATGGAAAAAGGAATGCTTTTGCTGCCCAGATCATGCATGAAATCAAGATCTGATTTTTGTGGTTCATGCCGGCTGTCAACCAGTACAAACAGATTGGCCAGATTGGTACGCTCCTGCAAATAGCGGGAAATAATAACGGCAAATTTTTCCCGTTCCGTTTTGGATATTTTTGCATATCCATAGCCGGGCAAATCTACCATGTACCAGCTTTGATTGATGAGGAAATGATTGATAAGCCTTGTTTTACCAGGGGTGCCGGAAATTTTGGCCAGTTTTTTGCGATCGCAGAGCATATTCAGAAGCGAAGATTTTCCAACGTTGGACCGGCCTATAAAAGCAAATTCTATTTTATTGGGTGGAGGGCAATCTTTTGGATTAACACTGCTGGTTAAAAATGTTGCTTCGGTGATTCGCATTTTTTTTGCAAAATTATGATGTTTTGCGGGTTTTATATTGTTTTTGTAAAAAAAAACCATTGATTATTATCAATACTCCGTAGATCTTTTTTAAAGGCTTGTAAGTTAATTGTTTAAAACTAAGAGGGTGTTTTTGTTAAGGTGCAGATTCTCAGATTTATAGGATTTAGCTTTTATCTTACATCTAAAATCTAACGCTCTATTGTATTATGAACTGCTTATATTTGTAATCTTTAATTCCTGTTTTTACAAGCAGATTCTGATTGTAATAATTTTATATCATTCAAAAAATAAATGAAACCTATGGAACGAAAATTATATCCTTTAAAATTTCAGCCTATCTTTAAAGAACGTATATGGGGCGGTTCAAAATTAAAGTCTGTCTTGAATAAAGACATTGGTGATGCTGAAAATATCGGTGAAAGTTGGGAACTGAGTGGAGTCGGTGGCGATGTATCTGTTGTAGCTAACGGATTTTTAAAAGGGAATACGATCAATGAACTTCTTGAGGTTTACATGTCCGAACTCGTGGGGGATAAAGTTTTTGAGAAGTTTGGATCTGAGTTTCCTCTTTTAATTAAATTTATTGATGCCAATGATGTTTTGTCTATTCAGGTGCATCCTGATGATAAGCTTGCCCGTAAGAGGCATGATTCATTCGGCAAAACAGAAATGTGGTATGTGATGCAGGCCGATCCCGGTGCAAAACTTATCAGTGGGTTTAAAAAGAATACCAGTAAGGAAGAATACCTGAAGGCTCTGGAATCTAAAAAACTTGAACTTTTGCTGGCTGATCATGAAGTAAGTCCCGGTGATGTGTTTTTTATTCCTGCAGGTCGTGTACATGCTATTGGTAAAGGTATTTTGCTGGCTGAGATACAGCAAACATCTGATGTGACTTATCGTATTTACGATTTTGACAGGCGCGATGCCGATGGTAATTCCCGCGAATTACATACTTCCCAGGCTTTGGATGCGATTGACTTTTCGGGAGGTGGAGATTACAAAACTCACTATAAAGCAAAACTAAATGAGATAACGCCCATTGTGGAATCGCCTTTTTTTGTGACCAGTCTTATTGAATTGCAGGGACATGTTTTGAAAAAGGATTTTTACAACCTGGATTCATTTATGATATTAATGTGCATGGAAGGCAATGCAGAGATTATCTTTCATCAAGGTCAATCTGAATCAATTGCTATGGGGGAAACTATATTGATCCCAGCTGACTTGAAAGAACTCAGTATTAAATCTTCAGGGAATTGCAGGCTTCTGGAAGTACATATTCCTGATGAAATTCAAAAATGAAATAGAAAACGGTTTTCTAAAAATTTAACGCTCTCTATTGTAACCTGCTTTATTCATGAAGTTTTCGTAATGAGATGCTCAAATATCAAAAAAACGCGAGCAACCGCAGGCAAATTTGAAGCAGGAAATAGTGAGCTATTTTCAAATCAAATTTGGCGAGGACGCTTGTGTTTTGCCGGTAGTTGAGCATCGTAATAGATAATTTATGAATAAAGCAGGTTAAGTACAGAAATATAAATTCAATCGCTTTTTGGGCGTAATTGTGTAAATTTGTAGCTTTACAGGCTGTAAATTACATAAAATTGTCAATCTCAAAACTAAATTTCATAATGAAAATACTAAAGTTTGGAGGAACATCTGTTGGCTCTGCCGAAAGAATGGGGGAGGTTGCAGAATTAGTGACAAAGCCGGGACGAAAGATCGTAGTTTTGTCGGCCATGTCGGGAACAACCAACAATCTGGTTGAAATTGCGAATTATCTGTACAAGAAAAATCATGATGGGGCCAATGAATTGATCAACCGGCTTGAAAGGAAATACACGGAAACTGTAAATCAACTTTTTGAGAAAGAAGAATACAAGCAAAAAGGACTCGAACTGGTCACGTCTCATTTCGATTATTTGAAATCCTTTACCCGTGATGTATTTACGGTTTTTGAAGAAAAGTCTGTTTTGGCGCAGGGGGAACTTCTTACCACTGCTCTTTTTAACTTTTTTCTTCAGGAAAATGGTCATGATTCTGTTTTATTGCCGGCGCTTGATTTCATGCGAACCAATAAAAATAATGAACCCGATACGGGTTATATTCAGGAAAATCTGGAGCGTATATTAAGTGAATTTCCGGACACGCACATTTTTATTACACAGGGATATATTTGTCGCAATGCTTTTGGTGAGGTTGATAACCTTCAGCGTGGAGGAAGTGATTATACTGCATCTTTGATTGGTGCTGCTCTTAAAGCCGAAGAAATACAAATATGGACCGACATCAGTGGGATGCACAATAACGATCCCCGTTATGTGGAGAATACCAAATCTATTGCAGAAATTTCTTTTGATGAGGCTGCTGAGCTGGCTTATTTTGGTGCAAAGATACTTCATCCCACCAGCGTTTTACCGGCAAAGCTGTCCAATGTTCCGGTGCGTGTTCTGAATACAATGGACCCCAATGCTGCGGGAACAACCATATCTTCCACGCAACATAAAAACCGGTTGACTGCCGTTGCCGCAAAGGACGGGATTACAGCCATTAAGATTACTTCCGGGCGGATGCTTCTGGCACATGGTTTTTTGCGTAAAGTATTTGAAATCTTTGAAAGTTATAAGACTTCCATTGATATGGTGACCACCTCGGAGGTGGGTGTATCGGTCACCATTGACAATAACCGGCATTTGGAAGATATTCTGGATGATTTAAGAAAATTCAGTACTGTTGAAGTTGATTACGATCAGGTGATCGTTTGTGTGGTGGGTGACCTTGTGGCTGAAAATAAGGGGTATGCCAACCGTATTTTCGATGCAGTTAAAGAAATTCCCATTCGAATGATATCTTATGGTGGAAGTGATCATAACATATCATTGCTGATTAATGCAAAAGATAAGACGCATGCCTTAAGGTCACTTAGTGCAAAATTGTTTTAAAAAAATATATAAAATTATGAGTTTATTTCCTGTTGAGAAATTTAAGAACCTTAGAACTCCCTTTTATTATTATGATATGGACTTGCTTGAAGAAACTCTGTCAATTGTAAAGAATGAGTCTCAAAAGCATGATTTCAAGGTGCATTATGCCATAAAAGCCAATGCTAACGATCGTATTCTGGAAAAAATACTGGAAAAAGGTTTCGGCATTGATTGTGTGAGCGGATTTGAGATACAAAAAGCGCTTGATATTGGATTTGGCCCGGATGGAATTGTGTTTGCCGGAGTAGGAAAGGCCGACTGGGAAATTGAAATGGGTCTTAAGCATGACATCGCGTGTTTTAATGTAGAATCTCTTCCTGAACTTGAAATCATCAACGATCTGGCTGGTAAAGCCAATACTGTTGCCCGTGTGGCATTTCGCATTAATCCCAATGTACATGCAAATACGCATCATTATATAACCACGGGACTGGACGAAAATAAATTTGGCATCAGTATGGTTGATCTGGAAGCGCTTCTGGATCAGATGAAAGACATGAAAAACATCCAGTTTGAAGGAATGCACTTTCATATAGGATCTCAAATTACCGACCTTGATAATTTTAAAGATTTGTGCCTGAAAGTTAATGAATTACAGGATTGGTTTATTTCCAGGCATTTGTTTCCACGAGTTATAAACGTAGGCGGGGGATTCGGCATTGATTATGGAGATCCTGAAAAAAACCCCATTCCTGATTTTGAATCTTATTTTAAAGTATTCAATGATTTTTTGGATATTAAGGAAGGACAGGAAGTTCATTTTGAGCTGGGTCGATCAGTTGTTGCCCAGGCAGGGAATTTAATTTCCCGTGTTCTGTATGTGAAAGAAGGGGTTAAGACTAAGTTCGCTATCCTTGATGCAGGGATGACTGATCTTTTGCGTCCGGCTTTATATCAGGCAAAACATAAGATCGAGAATTTATCGAATAAGGAGGGCAATAAAGCCCGCTATGATGTGGTAGGACCGATTTGCGAATCTTCGGATAGTTTTGGGAAGGCAATTGATTTGCCCGAATCAAAGCGTGGAGACTTTGTGGCCATAAGAAGCGCTGGGGCATATGGAGAAGTTATGGTGACAAGATACAACCTGAGAACGGATCCGCCTGCTTATTATTCGGACGAAATTTAGTGACAGAATGTTTTTCGCAGATACGCTATGTATCTGCGAAAAAACATTAAATTTCATAATCAACACAGGCTCTTTTATCTAATATTTCACGGATAAGAGCGGCAACTTCCAAATGTTCGGGATGAACGGCATATGCTTTTAATCCGTCCATTGATTCAAAATCGGATGTTAGCGCCAGATCATAGGTTTCATCAGGATTTTGATTAATCCCAACTTCCATTTTTTTCAGGCTTTCTACTTTTTGGGTTAATACTTCCAGTGAGAATTTTATTTTTTCGAGTTTTGTCTTTTTCTCTGCATTTTGCAGATCGTCTCTGAATTTGAACAATACAATGTGTCTGATCATAGTACGAAATTTTTAAATTCAATAGTGCATTAAAATTTTGTAATCCGGAATCTTCCCGATTTTGATGACGGGCTATTTGTTTTAAATAGCGTTTTATTTTGTAAAGCCCTGGCAAGTGCGAACTTATGGTAACACACGATTCACAGGAAATCAACACCCCAAGCCCCGGCAGGGGTGCCCGTATTTAAAATTCAGATTTGCAAAAAAAAGGCACCACTGCCGTGGCTTAAGAGGCTTAAGGTGGGCTTTTTTTTGGCCTTTTTTACCATACGATCGCCCCACTCCGGGGGACTGCAATATATAAAAAACAAAGAACATCCGCATATTAGCGAATTGTTAAATTCAATAGAATGTTAGTTCCGATCCTTCGGGATTGAAAATGTACATTTTAATATAAAAAATCAGTTAGCCTGCTTTATTCATGAGTTTTCGTTATGAGATGTTCAAATGTCAATAAATACAAGCAATCACAGGCAAATTTGGAGTAGAGAATAGTGAACTATTTTCAAATTAAATTTGACGAGGACGCTTGTATTTAGCCGATAGTTGGACATCGAATAGATAATTTATGAATAATGCAGGTTAGATGAAGACATGTGATTCAAAGGTTTTTGCAAAAGGTTAACGGACTATTGTAACTTTACAAAAGCAATCTATTTAAATCTACTTACTATGTTAAATGATATTTCTTCCGAAAAAATTATGTATGTCGATATTGAAACAGTTCCTCAGCATCCTGGATTCAATGACCTTGATGAGAAAATGAAAGAATTATGGACGGTTAAATCCTCCAGAACCTGCAAAGGTGATATTGCCGCTGATGAAGACTATGTGCGTGCAGGTATTTATGCTGAGTTCGGGAAAATTGTTTGTATTTCTGCCGGAATTATTAAGGTGGTCAATGGTACGCGGACTTTAAGGGTTAAATCTTTTTACGGACACGATGAGAAACAACTGCTGGTGGAATTTGCCATGGTACTTAACAATTTTACAGCCAATCCAGGCACCAATATTTGCGGCCACAATGTCAAAGAATTTGATTTCCCTTATATTGCGCGAAGAATGATTATCAATCGTTTGCCCCTCCCGAATGTGCTTGATGTGGCAGGGAAAAAACCATGGGAAGTAAAGTTTATTGATACACTTGATTTATGGAAATTTGGCGATTATAAGCACTATACTTCACTTAATCTGCTGACACATATTATGGGCATCCCCACGCCTAAGGACGATATTGATGGCAGTCAGGTTGCTTCTGTTTATTATGAAGAGGACGATGTTGACCGTATTGCCAGGTATTGCGAAAAAGATGTTTTGGCCACTGCTCAACTGTTTTTAAGGATGAAAGGGGAGCCTTTGCTTGATCCGGAGAATGTGGTTTCAGTTTAGGCGGCTATGTGTCAAGAAAATATTTTACTGTTTTCACGAAAAGGTCTTGTTTTTCGGCATGAACCCAATGGCCTGCATCCGGAATGGTTACAATTTGTGATCCGGGGAAAAATTTATTGATGACCATGGTATCGTCTTCCTGTATGTAGGGTGACTTCTCACCTTTAATGAAGATGGCTTCAGGTGCTTTGGTTTCAGATTCTTTTTTCAGATTAGAGAAGCCGTTCATGATTTCTTCAAGATTGTTTTTAAGTGCCTTGAAGTTTACTTTCCACGAAAAATGACCGTCTTTATGGTGTTTCAGGTTTTTCATCATAAAAGCCCTCAATGTTTGAGAGGGAAAAGCAGGTTTCAGTGCCTTGTCAATTTCCTTGCGGTTTTTATACTGTGTAAGGTCTGTGGATGAAAGAGCATCAATGATTTTGTTGTGATCGGCAGTTACCTCCGCATAATTAGAGAAAGACCCATATGACTTTGGGGCAATATCTACAACAATAAGTTTTTCAACCATTTCGGGATGATCAAGACTGAAACGCATCACTGTTTTTCCACCCATTGAATGTCCGATCAAAACAGCCCTTTTAATCTGAAGCTTTTTCATTAGTTCAAGAAGATCATTGGCCATGGTTTCATATGTATGCTCATCGCTGTGTGGGGATCTGCCATGATTGCGTTGGTCAATCAATACAATTCTGAAATCAACTTCCAGATCATTGGCTACCGAAAGCCAGTTGTCAGACGCGCCATAAAGTCCGTGAACAATTATGATGGTGCGGTCGCCTGATCCTTTTTCACGATAAAAAAGGTTCATTGTTTGTTTTCTTTAATGAGAAGATCTTTATACATGCCAATAGTGCGTTCAAGTCCGTAATAAAGTGCGTCACAGATAAGAGCATGACCAATAGAAACTTCTTTCAGAAAAGGGATTCTTTCATTGAAGAATTTGAGATTCTGCAAATTCAGGTCATGTCCGGCATTGATTCTCAAACCTGATTTGTTGGCAATGTTTGCTGCTTCCACAAATGGAGCAATTGCCTTCTCGCGGTCTTTTTCGTATCCTGAAGCATAAGGTTCGGTATAAAGCTCAATACGATCAGTATCAGTTTTTGCGGCATTTACGATATAATCAGGATCCGGATCAATAAAAATGGAAGTTCGGATGCCGTATTCTTTCAGGTCACCGATCACATCCTGAAGAAAGGCCAGGTGAGTGATTGTGTCCCATCCTGCGCTTGAAGTAATTGCATCCGGAGGATCAGGTACAAGGGTTACCTGTTGTGGACGAACGGCCTTAATCAGTTTTAGGAATTCCGGGGAGGGATAACCTTCAATATTAAATTCTGTTTTGATAATGGGGCTTATTTCATGTACATCCTTGTATCTGATGTGTCGTTCATCTGGCCGGGGGTGTACCGTAACCCCCTGTGCACCAAATTTCTGAACGTCAATTGCTGCTTTCACAACGTTGGGAGTGTTGCCGCCTCTGGAGTTGCGC
>JBEPWN010000079.1:0-8582 GCA_041642395.1 Marinilabilia sp.
GCTATTGGTAATGTTTCTGAATACAGTCTGTAAACCGGCATCGCCAGAAGAATTTCTCCAATTGCAGTTTTGATCTTTTCCCTGCTGAACTCTCTGACTGTTTCCTCCTCCAACAGTTGCAGCTGAAGAAACAGAGTGGTTAGGTTTTCCCATTCGCCCTGCATGCGTTCTGAAAGAATCAGGCGTTTTGATTCATATATGACTTTGTCAAATGTGATTTCCCTGCCTGTGACCTTCCGGTATAAGGATTGAAGTTGGGGCATGCTTTTACGGTGAGTGAACAGGTTGTTGACCTGCGCCAGAAAGTCGTACCCCGAAGTGCCCTGCACGGGCCAGTTTTCAGGAAGGGCTTCTCCTTGTTCCAGTATTTTTTCAACGGCAATATATCGTTGGTTTCCTGTCAATTTGCGCAACCAGGTAAGATACTCTTCCGGGTGCCTGAGTCCATCCACGTGATCAACCCTGAGTCCGTCAAAATAATGTTGCCTGAGCCAATGCTTTATTTGGCGGTGATAGAGGTCAAAAACCTCTTTGTTTCCCATTTTAAGGCAAATAAGATCATTGATGGTGAAAAATCGCCGGTAGTTGATGTGTTGTTCAGTTTCTTTCCAGTAGGTGAGGATGTAATGCTGATTGTCGCACAGATTATTGAGAGCATTAGGATTTTTTGAAATGTCAGCACCCAGATTTTCCAAAAAAGAGAATACTTCATGGTTTGACAGACACAGGCGTTGAAGTTCGGTTTTAAAGCGTTCCCATTCGCCGTTTAAGAACAGATAGTCAGGCGATTTCTTATCCGCTTCATACTGATCCAGTATAAGAGACAAAGCTCCGGGGAACTCCTTATTTGCCTGTTTTATGATCTGCAGAAACGATTCGAACCTGACAGGCCAGTGATTGTCGAAATAGGTGAGTTGAAAGTTTTTGCCGGAAAAGGTAAGTTTCAGTTCTCCAGACTCAATAACTTTGGGAAGTTCATTACCCAGGAAAGGGACCATCACTTTATTAAGGAATTTGGGATGTTGGCGATCAATATCGAAAACATGATCAAATTCCGAATCACGTCCTTTTTCAAGCACATCCATTATCCATGGGTTATGATGGTTATATGCCATGTGGTTGGGCACCATATCCTGCAGCCACCCGATGCGCCTGTTTTTGAGATTTTTTGTCAGCTTGCAGAGCTCTTCTTCGCTTCCAATTTCGGAGTTGATGGTGTGAGGATTGGTGATGTCATATCCATGCACACTACCGGGTGTGGCAGAGAAAATGGGACTGGCATAAATGGTGCCTGTTCCCAGCAAATGAAAATACTCGATCAGGTGATGGGCTTTTTCAAACGTAAAGTCCTTATTGAATTGGAGACGGTAAGTAGAGACAGGATTGTACATAAATGAGTTCTTATTATCGGTTAATAAAACATGATGACTGATTCACCGGGCACAATTATCTTTTTTTCAATTCTGGCAAGATCTTCATTGTTCGTTTTTCCATCCCATTGCGGAGATGCAGAGTTGAGGAGTATTTTTTTAACAGAAACAGTCTGATACTCAAATTCACCGCTCCCGAAATTGAAAAGGATCCGGAAAGTTTTATTTGTTGTTTTGCCGGTCACTTCAAGTACACTGTCTGTGAGTTTTTCTGCCACCATATGATCGCGCACACCATTATGCCATAAATCCTGGGTTTTTCGCATTTGGATTAACAACTGATACCACCGGAACATTACTTCTTGTTTGCTGTCCCACTGGTTTTGGGGGGTCAGTTTAGATTCCTGAAATGTGGCTTCGGATTGCGCATCCGGAGGTTCGCGGTCTTTCATGAAATCTTTGAATTCCTTCTTGCGTCCTTCCCGCACGCCTTCGATGAGCCGGGGGTCTTTATGGCTGGTGAAATACAAAAAAGGGTTTCGTTCCCCATATTCTTCACCCATGAAAAGTAAAGGTGTAAAAGGGGATAAAATGCAGGCTGCTGCCACCACTTTTTGCATTTCATAGCTGATCAATGCAGAAAGTCGTTCTCCCAGCATTCGATTACCAACGTGATCATGATTTTGGGAAAAGACAACAAATTTGTGACCTGGTTGTCCGGTGGTTTTACTTCCAAAAACTTTTTTCCGGTGGGGAGAATAGATCCCGTCATAAACATAGCCATTGTTGAAGGATCTGGTCAGTGGACCAATGCCCCCAAAATCGGCATAATAGCCTGTGGATTCTCTGGTGACAAGGGCATGTAATGCATGGTGGAATTCATCACACCACTGGGCATCCATGTTATAACCTCCCTTTTGGAAGGGATTAAGGTAACGGACATCATTTAAATCACACTCGGCGATCAGAAAATGATAACGTCCGGATGTTTTACTTTGTTCTTCAACGGCTTCTTTTAGTTCCGCCAGAAAATGGTTGGCTCCAAAATCTTTGATGGCGTGAACAGCATCCAAACGTAGTCCGTCGATGTGAAAATCGCGGATCCACATCAGGGCGTTTTCGATAAAAAAGTTACGCACCCCATCACACCAGGCGTCATCGAAGTTGATTGCCTGTCCCCACGGGGTTTTATATTTATCGGTAAAATATGGCCCGAACTCATTAAGGTAATTTCCTTCAGGCCCCAGGTGATTGTAAACCACATCGAGTATCACTGCTATACCTTTTGAGTGACAGGCATCCACCAGTTCCTGTAGTCCGGAAACACCACCATATGAATCCTGCACAGCGAATGGATATACCCCGTCGTATCCCCAGTTGCGTTCGCCGGGGAATTGTGCTACCGGCATTATCTCTATTGTGTTAATGCCCAGCCCGACGAGGTAATCCAGGCCATCGATTATGCCTCTGAAATTTCCCCCTGATGAAAAAGTGCCTGGATGCAGTTCGTAAATTAATTGCTTGTGTAATGGGATACCTTTCCAGTTATGATCTTCCCATTGGTGAGTGTTCAGGTCGGTAACCTGCGAGGGCCCATGTACATCCTCCGGCTGGGAGAGTGATGCCGGATCCGGCAGTTTTTTTTCACCATCAATGACAATGTGATACAAGTCGCCGGCTTTTAAAGCAATATTATGATTTTCCCAGCAACCGTAGCTTGATTTTCCCAGAGGAAAGCGTTGCTCATTGTGTGTTTCAATCTCAATTGAGCCGGCAAAAGGTGCCCACACGATGGCAGCGATTGATTTTTTATCCGGGTTCAGAGTTACTCCCGGACGCAGTGGCGTCACGTATGCCGATTTTGTTGTGTACGTCATAAAAGTCATTCGTTTACTCCCGTATCAGGGAATTGTTTCACGAAGCAAAAGGATTTATGGACAGATGCTATTCAATGGGACATTGAAACAGCATTACTGACCGGCCTTCAACGATTACTTTCTGTCCTGGCTTAATGCTCTTTCTTCCCGACAGATCATTGAAGCTTCCATCAAAGGTATTCATCACCATCTTCCAGCTTTTTCCCCATTTTTTTGGGGGTAGTTTAAATATCACCTGGTCGTGGTAAGAGTTAAACATCAGGTAGAAACTGTCATCAATAATCGCTTCACCTTTGTCTGATACAGCCCGCACACCCCGTCCATTTAAAAACACGCCGAGTGATTTTGCATAGGTGGAACTCCAGTGTTCATGACTCATTTCCTCTCCCTCGGGGGTAAACCATTCAATATCGGTTACATCCTTGCCTTTAATTGGCTGGTATTTAAACCATTTGCGACGACAAAATACGGGGTGGTTTTTCCTGAAATTGATCAGGCTTGAAGTGAACTCAAGCAATTGTTCATCCTTGTTGGCCCAGTCGAACCATGAAATTTCATTGTCCTGGCAATAAGCATTGTTGTTGCCATTTTGTGTACGTCCCGCTTCATCTCCTGAAACAAGCATTGGAACACCTTGAGAAAGGAACAGGGTGGCCATAAAATTTCGCACCTGTTGTTTTCGCAGTTTGTTGATGTTTTCATCATCAGTAGGTCCTTCCACTCCATGATTCCATGAGCGGTTATGGTCTTCACCGTCTTTATTGTTTTCACCGTTGGCCTCGTTGTGTTTTTTATTGTAAGAGACCAGATCAAGCAGGGTGAAACCATCATGGGCAGTTATGAAATTGATGCTTGCGGTGGGTGTTCGCCAGTTGTCAAAATACAGATCCGAACTGCCGGTGATGCGGTTTCCAAATTCGGGCAGCATTTCATCGTCGCCTTTCCAGAATTCGCGCATGCAATCGCGGAATTTGGCATTCCATTCCATCCAACCGGCAGGGAAATTGCCTACCTGATATCCATTTTCTCCCAAATCCCAGGGTTCGGCAATGAGCTTAACCTGCGAAAGAACGGGGTCCTGATGCAAAACATCAAAAAATGAGCCCCACTTGTCCACGTCATGAAACTCACGGGCCAGTGCAGGTGCCAGATCAAAACGAAATCCATCCACATGCATTTCATTGACCCAATATCGCAAACTATCCATAATGAGGCGCAGGATATTTGGGTGTACGGTGTTTAGCGTGTTGCCGGTGCCGGTATAGTCGACATAGTATCCAGGATCTTCTTCGGAAAGGCGATAATACGATACATTATCTATGCCCCTGAAGCAAAGAGTCGGGCCCAATCTGTTGCCCTCGGCTGTGTGATTGTATACAACATCCAGTATGACCTCGATGCCTGCGGCATGCAGGTCTTTTACCATTTGTTTAAACTCCCAGACCTGCTCGCCGCTGGTGCCCGAGGAAGAATAGCGAACATCGGGGGCAAAGAATCCGATGGTGTTGTATCCCCAGTAATTGGTGAGCCCCATTTCTACCAGTCGTTGGTCGGCAACAAATTGATGCACAGGCATCAGTTCCACGCTATTTATTCCCAGCTTTTTCAGGTATTCGATGCTTCGTGGATGAGCCACTCCTGCATAAGTTCCTTTTAACTCGTCAGGGATGTCCGGATTCATTTTGGTAAACCCCTTCACATGCATTTCGTAAATGATGGTCTCATGTTGGGGTATATCCAGGCGCTTATCACCGTTCCAGTTGAAGCTGTCATCCACAACCACACACTTTGGAAGATAGGGAGCGCTATCACTCTTATTGAAAGACAGATCCTTGTCTTTGTGCCCTGGCTTGTGCCCATAAAGGGCATCGTTCCATTTGATGGTTCCGTCTATTGCCTTTGCATAAGGGTCGATAAGTAATTTGTTGGCATTGAAACGAACGCCGTTTTCCGGATCATAAGGTCCGTGTACTCTGTAACCGTAATGCTGGCCGGGTTTAACGTCCGGAAGATAAATATGCCAGTGATTGTGTGTACGTTCACTGACTTTCAGTCTTGTTTCCTTTCCCTTGGAATCAAACAGGCATAGTTCCACGCCGTGTGAATTGTCGGAGAAAATAGCAAAATTAACACCTTTTCCATCGTATTTGGCGCCTAAAGGATACGGGCGCCCCGGCCATATTTTTATTTTGTCAGACATGTATTATAAATTAATAAACAATATTTTCATTTACTATGAATTAACACAATTATTCTGAGCCGATTCATTTGTTTTCAGCTCAGAACAAAAATATTTAATGTAGACAGTAATAGAATTTTATTTTTTGGGTTTGATTTTTTTTTTACAGTACCTGTCGAACAATACTTCATTAAACTTCTGTAAGCATTTCTGAGTTAAATGGCTAAAACCGACCAGGGGATTGTGCTAAAATAAGAATTATTAAAAGCATATAATTTCAATAGATCATTAGATTTTTAGATAAGATGTAAGATGATTCGTATAACCTTAAAATACTTTACTTTAACAAGCAAACATCTTTAAATACAAACAACTGGCTTGCAATGCATTGCAAAAGTTTAACGGAGTGTTGTAATTTATCGTTACATCTAACGATCTCTCTTGTTCCTAACCTCCAATAATGTTTACATATTACATTAATTATGGTGCAATATCAAGTCAATGCAAAAACTAATATTCCGAGAAATCTTTAATGCACCTTAGGATTGCTTCTCCCGATTTCGTGCCTCGTCGGGATCGCAATGACTGGTTTTTCAACGAAGTGAAGCAATCTCTGTCTGCGTCTCTGCGTTTAGGCTTTTTCCCGAATTATTTATCAAGTTTGAAAAATCAAAAATACCTGATGGAATTGATTTCTTCTTTTTGGATTTTTTTGATGAGGAATCTGCGGTCGCGATTGGGATGAATAAGTTTGGTGAAGTTAAATGAGAGTGAAAGTTCATGGCATCCTTTGTTCACTAAAGGATGCCAGTCTATCGGCACTTCATAAGAATATGTCATGTCAATTTCTTTTGTGATTTTCATGCCAAGTATGATTCCGGCAGCATAATCCAGTCTGTAAGTGAGGCCGCCTTTAATAAGGCTTTCATAGTGTAGCATCAGGCTTACATCTGTTGTGGAAATTTCATCCTGAACCATGCGGTGGATGCCAGAGAGCTTCATGAGCATCTCGTTGGTGAGATTGAAATTGAGTCCACCGGTAGCAAGGTATTCGTTTCTTGTTTTAAAGGCTGAGGCTTGTTCAGAAGCCCACGGCCCTTCAGTAAATGAATAATGAGGGATTGAGAATCCGAAATGAAGAGTGGGTGTAAAAAAAAGAAACCCTGCTCCGGCCGATGGACGAAATTCATTTTCAATGGCAGTCGAAAATTCCGGATCCTCGAAATCAATGACCTGCAGACGTTGCAGATCAAGGTTGAAATGATCAGCACCTCCTCTTAAACCCAATGAAAGAAATGCACGACGTGAGACTCTTATCAGATAGGCATAATCCAGGGACAGACTGTTGTAGATAAGCGGTCCGGCTTGATCTGACCTACCCGAGGCTCCCAGTGACACCATGGATTTATTCAGTGGGAAATGGATTCCCGCATAGTATGAAGCTGGTGAATTTTCTATTCCAATCCATTGCTGACGGGAAAAAATATCTATTGCGACTGAATTGCGGCTGCCGGCAAGAGCGGGGTTTAATATCAGAGGATTATTTATGTACTGGGTCAGCAAAGCATTCTGTTGGCTAAAACCTTTGTTAGGAAGACATTGCCACATAATTAATAAAATGATGACAGAATATTTTACTTTTCCCATGTTGATCATTAAATTTATTCAATGAATTTAAACTAAAATCACTGAATGAGTATCCTTTCTGATTTAAAATTTAATGGCTTATATATAAGCTGCCACTAAATTCTTCTCTGGCTTCATCAATCCGGAGCAAATAATAATAAACACCCTTTGAAACCAATTGTCCTTTCATTACTCCTGTGTTTGATTTTCCATCCCAGTCATTTTTATATTCCCCGGATTCGAAAACGGTAATTCCGTTAATGTTAAATACTTCCAGCGAGAGGGTTTCGTATTGGTCAAACCGGGGTACACGAAAGGTATCGTTGAACCCGTCGCCATTTGGGGAAAACCCTTCCGGAATAATTAAGGGTGACTGATCGTCTTTATGGGGTGTAACGTACATGAATGCCTGATCGCAATCACCTTGCTCATCGCAAACCTGATAGATCAAAGAATCTTTTTGAAGGAAATAGCTGGTGACAGTGATTTGGATGTTTAAATCTTCGGTGATGGTGGAATGTCCAAAGTTTAAATCCTGAATTATTGATACATCAAGGGGGAGGTCATATAAATATTGATCATTCATTAAAACGTTGAATATTGTGGTGCTGTCGCTGTGATAAATTACGTTGTCGTTGTTTGCTACCGGCACAAAATCATAGTCTTTTACCTGAACATCTACCCAGGCTTCGTCACAATTGCCGTAAGTATTGCAAATGCGATATTTAAATTTGTCCCTGCCTGTAAAATTTTCATCAGGGGTGTATATGATTTTATTTTGGGATGTTACTTTGGCAGTTCCATGCTCCGGCTCACTTGAAATGAATAGTTCACCAACACCATTGTTTAAGCCATAATCGTTATTCAATACTGAAATGGTCCAATTATTGTTTTCGTACATACTTATGAAGTCGTTATTTGCAGTTACTGACTGATCCTGAAATTCTGTCCTGCTTTCTGTTTCTTCGTGAGTAGTAGCCAAACCGGAATGATTCCAGAATAATACAAGAAAAAAGATGATTGTTATATTTAAAATAACCGTAATTCTCATAGCGCACAAATGTTGGTTTTAGCCACCTTTCCAGGTGCCTTGCATCTTAATCTTTTTTGATGACTTTGCAGACGAGCACTTGCTGGTTTGTTGCATTGTTGCTCCGATTCAGTCAAAGCCTCAACGATTTATTTACTGTTGGCGTCCTTAATCCCTTTCAGACCTCTTTTGGGGTCTCGTCTTGCTGCCTTAATAATGGCATCCTTTTGCGTACAGGGGAATGCATTTTTCGAGTTATCCCTGCAAATTCTATATCCTGCTACCACTACAAATGCACTTCCGAACTGTTTTTGAGCAGCAGTCATTCCAAGTTGATGTTCAATGCCTATGGAAAAACTATTGTAATCAAATCCAATGGTGGTGCCCAGTCCAAGATCCTCTCCAATCCGGTGATCCATTGTTCTTCGATATGCCACAATAGACCATAACGCGATGGAGGGATCGGGTGTCGGCATATATATTTTCAGGTTGGCATCAAA
>JBEPWN010000080.1:0-8579 GCA_041642395.1 Marinilabilia sp.
CTTGTTTCTGCTTATGACAAATATGCCATTCAGGCATTCGAATACAACATCATTGATTATATCCTGAAGCCCGTTGGAACCGACCGTCTGGAGAAGTGCATCAATAAAATAGAACGCAGTTATACTGCCGGTATTGGTACAGATCAGCAACAAGGAATTCGTTATGATCCCAATAATAGAGAATCTTCTCTCCTGCGCTTCAATACATCAACAGGATTTCTTTTGGTGGATCCACACGAAATTGTATTCCTGGAAGCCGATCATGTTTACACATACATCACAATGGTTTGCCAGAGCGTCCATTATGTCGCCCAGAATATTGGCAGAATACTATCTCTTGTTCATAACGAAAAGTTTCTGCGTATTTCCAGATCTACAGCCATAAACACACGTTTTCTTCGTGAAGTAAACCGCACTCATAAAAAATGCCTGATATTTGACGGCACAAAAGAGTTTGATTTCACAATTACCAAATCAGGAATGAAAGAAATTGATGAATATTTTGGGTAAAAAATAACCTCTCTTTTTTCATTCGTTGTCTGAGACATATCATTCAGAAAGCCAGAAGGGTCATTCAGAAAGTCAAGCCCAAATTGTTTTTTTTCTTCAGATTTATGCTTCATCTTTGACATGTGTAATGCAAACCCAGCCTTTAATCCGGTCAGCCGACTTATTTCATTCTTTCTTAATCCTAAAGAGGATTATTGGGGAACATGGTCTTAATGGAAAGCAGTCAGGACTGACCGGATTTTTATTGATTTTGATGTCATTTTGCTCCAATCAAATATTCCGAAAAAAAGGGCATTTTCCGGAAAACGAGCATACACTCTTTTTTCTGTTCAAAATCACTCCCAACTTTGACATTTAAGATGTAAACCCGCCTCTATTATGAAACCGGGTAATCATTTGCTTTTGTTCTTTTTTAAAACAACATTTTGAAGGACATGGTCTTAAAGGAAAGCAAAAAATGATTGCCCGGTTTTTTTATGAATATTTTTTTGACAACCAGAAGTTTGTGAAAGCAAATAGAATAAAACGAAGCATGCTTTTATCAGCACTTAAAGCCTTCCCGCCATTCGCCGGCCAGGAAAACGAACAGGCCAGCGCGTCATGAGATGTTCAAATGCCAATAAATGCAGGCAACCGCAAAGAAAATTGATGAGGGAAATAATGAATTATTTTCAAGTCAATTTTATTGAGGACGCCTGTATTTAGCCGGTAGTTGAACATCGTAATAGATAATTAATGAATAGTCCAGGTTAATACAAAGATCTGATTATTTGTCCATTTTCAACTTTCTCCTGTCAGAAATTCGCATTACTTTTGACTCATCTAACTAATCAATTTCAGATCAATGCATCCAGGCCATAATTCAACATACAACTTCATTCCACTTCCGGGATATGAACATTTCGAAGCCACAACTCAAATCATTATTGCGGAGATTATCAGGAGAAAACTCGTCTTCGAAATCATTGACCCCAAGAATAACCTGATTGCTGTAACATCCAACAATAAAGAATACATCATCCTGGAAGGAACCATATCCGATGCCAACAGCCTGATTGCATTCTGGATATCGAACGATAAATGGATGACCAAACAATTCCTTAAACGAAAGGGCATCAGTCAGGCAAAAGGACTTCTACTTAAAAAAGATTTCAGTCATGATGAACTAACCGACATTTGTTTCCCGGTGGTTGTAAAGCCCACAGACACCGATCATGGCATCGCCGTAAGCACCAATATTCAAACAGTTACTGATTTGCATAACGCCATTTCATTTGCCTTTAAACATTCTTCACGGGTTATAGTAGAAGAATATCATCCCGGGCGCGAATATCGTTTTTTGGTAATTGATTTCCAGTTGAGAGCGATTGCTTTTCGCGAACCGGCAAATGTTACAGGTGATGGCGAACATTCCATACAACAACTAATCGATGCAAAAAACCGCAACAGGGGAGACGATTATACCCATCCACTTCTGAAAATAATAATTGATGACGAAGTTATCCGACATTTGAAATCCAAATCTATGTTCCCCGGTTCAGTGCCTGATAAAGGGGAAAAGATTTTCCTCAGAAATAACTCGAACCTAAGTACGGGGGGTGACAGTATTGATGTCACCGACGAGATGCCCGATTTCTACAAGAATGTGGCCATGAAAGCAGCCAAAGCAGCCGGGCTCAAAATTGCCGGCATCGACATCATTATTAAAGATACGAACGTCATCCCTTCTCACGATAATTACATCGTGGTGGAACTGAACGCACCGGCCATGCTGTCCATGCACAATTTCCCATACATTGGTCAAAACCGGCATGTTGAAGAATATGTTCTTGATTGCATTTTAAATGCTAAAACATAAACAATAGACCACTGGTCCTGATCCTTCGGGATTAGATATAAAATTTAAGACATATCTTATACAATAGACCGTTAGTCCCGACTCTTCGGGATTAGATATAAGATTTAAGTAAATCAGTCAGTAGTTTTTAATCAGCAGTAGGGATTTCAGGAACTGACACACCCAAAGACAAGAGCGTTTAAAATAAACTCTGATATCGGAAACCGGGAAGATTCATTTCGGACATTAAAATCTCTTTGAATAAAGCAAATTCAGATCTTCGTTATCTTTCCCCTTTATTAATATCTTTGTCCATTCATTCATCCGGGATAGTCTTTCTTTGTCTGCTTTGAACAAAACAGGCAAATTTGCATTATTCGGGTACCATTATTTTCCAGCAATGACCACAACAGACAACTTCACAGAAATATTAAATAAGACTCAACTGGTCGAATACTTTGAAGATGGCAATAAACCTTCTGAGAATTGGGGCATTGGCACTGAGCATGAAAAATTTCTGTATCGCAAAAGCGACGGACAAAGACTGGGATATGATACCAGTCCGGGCATTGGTCAGATTATGACACATATGCTAAAAAACGGATGGGCGCCTTTGGTTGAAGAAAACAATATCATTGGTCTGATAAAAGATGGTGCTTCCATTTCAATAGAACCAGGCGGTCAGTTCGAACTTTCAGGGAAAAACTTTCATAATATTCATCAGACTTTTCAAGAGACCCGGAAACATTTTGAGGACCTGAGCAACATCTGCAGGAAGTATGATGTTACTACTCTGGCTTTGGGATTTGATCCGATTCAAAAGTTAGACCAGATGCCCTGGATGCCAAAAGAGCGATACCGTATAATGAAACAATATATGCCTGCCAAAGGCAACCTGGGCCTGGATATGATGACCCGCACGGCTACCATTCAGGTAAATCTCGACTATGGCGATGAAATCAATATGATCAAAAAAATGCGTGTGGCACAGGCTCTGCAATCCACTGCAACAGCTCTTTTTGCCAATTCTCCGTTCACCGAAGGCAAGCCAAACGGTTACTTAAGTTATCGTGCCCAGGTGTGGGAGGATACTGACCCGGACCGCTGTGGTTTTTTACCGTTTATATTCGATGACGATTTTGGGTTTGAAAGGTGGGTGGATTATTTGCTTGATATTCCAATGTATTTCATCCTTCGCAACGGTGAATTCATTAACAGCCACAACATGACATTCCGTTCCTTTATGAATGGAAAACATAGTTTGAAACCAACAATGGAAGACTGGGATACGCATGTTTCAACAGCATTTCCGGATGTGCGGTTGAAACAATTTATAGAAATGCGGGGTGCCGATGCCAGTTGTGTATCACATATTGCAGCATTGTCGGCTTTCTGGGTTGGATTACTCTATGATGAAGATGCTCTGAATGAAGCATACGCCATCACTCAAAAATGGGATGTCCCTACCATCCGGAAAGTGCGTTCAATGGTGCCCAAAATGGCTCTAAAAGCATCAGCCGGAAACATACACATCGGAAATTCCGCCCGTCAAATGCTCAAAATATCGGCTGCCGGACTCGCACGCCGGGCCAAACATCTGAACATTGAAGACGAAGGAATATACCTGGCTCCCATTATTGAAATTGCAGAATCGGGCATCACCCAGGCCGAACAACATCTGAAAAAGTTCCACAATGAATGGAATGAAGATATTTCAAAATTAATGCAATGCTGGCCTCAGGCTCAGCCATTACGGTAAAAAATACTCAATGCTCTCAAAGTTCAGATTTCTATTACGTTACATGCACCGATTCCGGTGGTGGTACACAGGGGGTTTTTTATTCCTGGGACTCACCATCTGGATTGCTGTTACCATTCCTGAATATATCCGTAAGAGCATCGACATTATTTCTGAAGGACAGGCGGCCAACCGTGAAGACTTTTACAAATACGTACTGATCATATTAGGCCTGGCCGGGGTGATGATCCTTGTGCGCACATTATCACGTGTTCTGATTTTTGTGCCGGGCAGACTCATTGAAAAGCAACTGAAAGGCGAAATGTTCAGTAAACTCACCTCTTTCGGAAAAGATTATTACGATCGAAACAGCACCGGGTCTATTATTTCCCGCATCAATAACGACATTAACGGTGTTCGGATGATAACGGGCTTCGGTCTTTTGCAAACAGGGAATATTATTTTTTCTCTGTCGCTCACTCCATACAAAATGTGGAGCCTGTCACCCGTCCTCACACTTTATTGCTTTATTCCAATGATAATCATTTTCATCATTGTGCGAATTGGAATGGTGATAATGGTAAAAAATACTCATTTGAGAATGGATGCACTGCAAAATCTCTCGGGGAAAACCATTTCGTTCCTTTCGGGAAACAGCGTAATCAAAAGTTACAACATACACCGCTGGGCCGAAGACAAGGTTGACAAGGACAATGTCTCACTTTTTAAATACACCCTTAAGATAAGTTGGGTGAGAGCATTTATTCTTCCGCTTTTGGGAAATATGGAACAAGTGCTGAAAATTGTGGTACTCTTTGTAGGAGGCCTTTTTGTGATCGATAATAAATTTACCATTGGCCAACTTACCGAATATATTGCTTATTCGGCATTGCTTACCCAACCTATCATGGGCCTGGGATGGGTGCTGACCATCTTTCAGCAGGGATTTGTAGGGATCACAAGTCTCCAGACCATCATGGGCCGCAAAGGAGTGGATGATGATAAAAAACCACTGCCCCCCGAAAAGCAAAACGATCTGTTCAACAATGGCATCAAACTCAAGAACCTGACTTTTACTTATCATAATGGGGAGCAACCTGAATTGAAAAACATTTCGTTGTCAATTAAACCCGGGCAGATTGTCGGGATAACCGGAAAAGTAGGATCCGGAAAAACAACACTTGTCAACATCATCAATGGCTACCTGCGTCCGTCAAAAGGTCAGCTCTACTTTAGCAATAAAGATGTGAGCGAACTCAGCGGAAGTGATATCCGTGCTGTCGTAAAAACGGTGACCCAGGAAGTATTCCTGTTTTCGGATACGATCGAGAACAACATCACGTTTGGATCAGAAAAAGCAGATCAAACTAATACACTTCAAAATGTCATTTACAACAGTGCATTTGCTGAAGAGCTGGAGCGTTTCCCGAAAAAGGAGAAAACCATGGTAGGTGAAAAGGGAATCATGCTTTCGGGCGGACAAAAGCAGCGGATCAGTCTCGCCCGTGCCTTATATACCCCATGTAAATTACTGATACTCGACGATGTATTCTCGGCTGTTGATACAGATACCGAACGATTTCTGATCAAACAGATATTTGAAAATCATCCTGCCGACAGCCTGTTGGTCGTGTCCAACAGAATTAGTGTTCTTGAAAAAACCGATTTCACAGTTGTACTGGAAAATGGAGAAATAGAAGCCAAAGGCACTCATAAAGAATTGATGAAAAAATCTGATTTTTACCGAAATACCCGGGAATTGCAAAAATAAATTATGCCAAAACTACTGACATACAATGACTGGCAGTTAATGCGGAAATTCGGCCACTATTTTGCACCGCACAAAAAGTGGATCATTATAAGCTTGTTCTCCATTCCCATTACCACCGCGGCAAGCATCATGTTTCTATGGCTGGTGGAGCATATCATTGACGATTATATTATGGTGGGTGATGTGAGCGGACTGAAACTCTACGCCGGATTACTTGCCGGGGTCCTGCTGATAAATCTACTGTTCGACGGGATTTACAGTTATACCTTTTCAAAAGCAGGAGGTCTTGCCATCACCGACATGCGACGTGATCTGTTCGGCAAAACCATCCGCTTTCCAATGCGTTATTATGACAAAAACCCCATTGGCATCATTCTGAGCCGGCTCACCAGCGACATGGAATCTATCAGTGAATCCTTAGCTGCCGGCGTTCTGGGATTGCTCGCGGATAGCATTAAAACCTTAGCACTGGTTGGTTACCTGTTTTTTCTAAACTGGAGACTTACTTTGGTCCTTCTGTTGGTTGTTCCTCTTATCGTTCTGATTATGCGATATCTCAGACGAAAAATCAGATCTGCTTACAACGATTCCCGTACCAGCCTGGCCAAATCGGCAGCATATCTTCAGGAAGCACTGAACGGCATGAAAACAATTCAGCTCTATGGGGCTGAAGATGAAACATGGAAAAAATACAACAAACTCAATAAGGAATACTGCGATGCACAGAACCGTTCCAATATTTACGATTCATCATTATATTCCATTGTGGAAGGCATCACATCGATTGCCACAGCATTGATTATTTGGTACGGTGCCATCCAAATATGGGAATATGGTTACAGCATTGGAGTTCTTATTGTATTTATCACCACTCTGGGACGTTTATTTATACCCGTCAAACAGTTTGCCCAGCAGATTTCGACCATTCAGAGGGCCCTTTCGGCGATGGAACATATCAGTCATCTTTTTGAGCAGGATGTAGAGGAACAGGAAAGAACTGATTACTTCACAGAAGATAAGACAATGGTTCTCAAAGACATCAAGTTCAGTAATGTTTCTTTCCGTTATTCGGAAGACTCCCCCGATGTATTGAGAGACGTTTCTTTCAGTCTCAAAAAAGGAGATCGTATAGCGCTTGTGGGTACCACAGGCTCAGGAAAATCAACCATCATCCGTCTGTTAACCAAAACCTATACAGGATACCGTGGATCCATAAAAATCAACGGAAGAGAACTACGTGACATCCCATTGTCTAACATTCGCGATACCATATCGCTGATGCAGCAGGATATTTATATGTTCAACGATACCATTGGTTTCAACATCGCTCTGGGCAGGGAGTATGTTACCGGAAAAGACGTTGAGAAAGCCGCTTCCTTTGTATATGCCGATCATTTCATAAAACAATTACCCGGACAGTACGATTATGTGATACAGGATAATGGCGACAATCTTTCCAAGGGACAAGCCCAGCTGATTTCGTTTGCAAGGGCCATATCAAGCCGCGCCGAACTCATCATCCTTGATGAAGCAACCAGTGCCGTAGATTCCCTTACAGAGCAATACATCCGGAAAGCCATTGAGAATATTTTCTCAACACGCACCGTTATTGCAGTTGCTCACCGGTTGAGTACGATCAAACATTCCGACCTCATTCTGGTACTTGAAGACGGACAAATCATTGAGCGTGGCAATCACGATGAGTTGGTGAGTCAGGGGGGGAAATATGCCCATCTGGTGGAAACATGGAATGAAAAATAGGTGATTAGGTGATTAGGCTAGTAGAGATGAGAGGGTGGAAAGGTTGGATGGCAGAAGGATAAAAAAAGCATAGAGAGCTCTAATTCAGCTTATACATCTAACATTCTAGCTCCTAAGGATTGGTACGAACCATCTATTATATCGAATGTTGCTAAAAATAAAAACAGATAATGTAAATTTAGCTCTGTCCGGTTGAGATAAAAATAAAATTTAAAGACAAGGTTTTTGTCTTCAAATTTTTTTTTCTGGATAAATCCACTATATTGCCATCGAAAACATAAATATTATTTGCAATGGTAGACAACCTGGAAAAAATTGAACTTGAATACCTTTTTAAAACGTCGCCGGGCATCCTGTTCAACAGGCTGGTTACACCTAGTGGCCTTTCTGAATGGTTTGCCGATAATGTAAATGTTAAAGGAAAAGTATTTACATTTATCTGGGAGGGAAGCCAGCAGAAAGCCGAACAAGTCCTTCGAAAAGAAAACAAGCTGGTTCGTTACATGTGGCTGGATGAAGGTCTGGAAGATGTATGGTTCGAATTTGAAATCAATGTAGATGAATTAACGGGCGATGTGGCTCTTATCGTTACCGATCATGTAGACCCCGAGGATAAGCAGGGCACCGTGGAATTATGGGATCAACAAATCGATGTTTTAAAACACGGACTGGGCTCATCCTGATTTTTTAACGGTTTATCGTCGCGTTTAATTAACTTTGCATTCAAAATTTGGTACATATTTTGAATGCTTTTTTTATGTCTTTTTTACAGGCAACATGCAATCGTTATAAATGAAAAAAATCCATATATTCATATTAAAAAGTTACCTCGGGCCTCTGCTGATGACCTTTTTTATATCCATGTTCATTCTGGTGATGCAGTTTCTGTGGCGCTATGTTGACGATTTGGTAGGAAAAGGTCTCGAATGGGATGTACTGGCCGAGCTGCTTTTCTATGCTTC
>JBEPWN010000081.1:0-8566 GCA_041642395.1 Marinilabilia sp.
AGGGCTATGCCCGAAGCAATCTCTAATAACATACACGCTACTTTAAACTACAGCCAAGTTTAACAGAGTATTGTTCAATAGTTCATTAAAAAAAGGCTAAACGCAGACGCAATGACGCAAAGTTTTTTCCCAGATAATGACGTACATAACACAACACCAGTATGATTTATTTTATTTAGGTATTTTATTTACCACTACCTTGTAACGTGGATCTTCAAGAATATTAACATCAATCACCTTTTCAGCGTTTTTCAATAATTTCTGACAATCGCGGCTCAAGTGCTTCAAGTGAAGTTTCTTACCCACCTTCAGGTAGCGTTCCGTGATTTTATTTAAAGCTTCAATGGCAGACATATCAACCACCCGGCTTTCCGCGAAATCAATAATAACTTCATCAGGATCATTGACAACGTCAAATTTGTCGTTGAATGCAGACACAGAACCGAAAAAGAGTGGTCCATAAATTTCGTAATGCTTAATCCCGTTTTCATCAATGCGTTTTCGTGCCCGAATGCGCTTTGCGTTGTCCCAGGCAAAAACGAGAGCTGCAATGATAACCCCTATTACCACAGCCAACGCCAGATTATGAAGGAATACAGTAACCAGTGTAACCAAAACCATCACAAAAACATCAGATTTAGGCATCTTGTTGAATGTTCTTATGCTGGCCCATTCGAAAGTACCTACTGCCACCATGATCATCAAACCGGTAAGTGCGGCCATTGGAAGTTTTTCAATTAACCCCGCGCCAAACATAATGAATACCAGCAACATCACCGCAGCAACAATTCCTGAAAGCCTTGCTCTGGCCCCGGAAGAAATATTGATCAAACTCTGCCCCAACATGGCGCAACCACCCATTCCGGAAAACACTCCTGATAAAATATTCGCAGTTCCCTGAGCCATGGCTTCTCTGTTTCCCCTGCCCCTGGTTTCTGTCATTTCATCAATGATGTTGAGAGTCAACAAGCTCTCAATCAACCCTATACCTGCCACTATTGCTGCATATGGAAAAATCAAAGTAAGCGTTTCCATGTTAAATGGAATATCCGGGATATGAAACGGTGGGAACCCGCCTTTAATGGAAGCAATATCCCCAACAGTTTTGGTGTCAATTCCAAAAAAAGCCACAATTCCAAAAACCACCAGAATAGCCGCCAGTGAAGCAGGAATGGCTTTGGTTAGTTTGGGCAATCCCCAAATAATAAGCATCGTTAGCAGAACCAGCCCACCCAGCGAATACAATGACTCTCCGCTTAACCAGTCACCCCCGGGTCCTTTGAATTGATCCAACTGCGACATAAAAATGATAATCGCCAAACCATTAACAAATCCAAAAATAACCGGATGCGGCACCAGACGCATCAACTTTCCCAACTTCAATACACCTGCCAGAACCTGAATGATTCCAGCCAGCACAGCAGTTGCAAAAACATATTCAACCCCATGGGTTTTTGCCAAAGCAACAATAACAACAGCCACTGCACCTGTGGCACCCGAAATCATTCCGGGACGCCCGCCCAGAATGGCTGTCACCAAGCCCATGACGAAAGCTGCATATAAACCGGTTAAAGGTGATAAGCCTGCTATCATTGCAAAAGCAACAGCCTCCGGCACAAGTGCCAAAGCAACTGTTAATCCCGATAATACTTCTGTTCTGTAATTAACCCCCTGATCTAAATCGAAAAATCTTAGAAACTTCCTCATTTAATAATAATGTTATCTTTAGAGCTGAAAATAGCTCTGTGGCTGAAATTAATAGATCTTTCGATTATAGATGTTAGATGAATTGTCTCACATTGAAGAACAACCTCTTAAAGCCTCATTTAACAGGCAATCTATTACAAAAGATTAACTGGCTATTGTAAATACTAATTCTTTAAAAACCCGGAGCCAATAAAGCGTAGATGATGATGCTTCAATCCGGGATAAATGCAAGCAGATTGTTTGAAATATACTTTCTTCATTTTTTGAAGCGACAAAAGTAAGACTAATAAGCTGCTTGGGAATTTAAAAAAAACACATTTATCCTAAATTGTGTCGATGCAAAGAAATGTTTCATAACACCAGGCATCATTGAAAACCATAAACACCACAAATACGAGCACATATAAATATAATCCATGAAAAAAGAACTAAACGAAACCCTGAGACACATTGTATCATTAATTGTGTCGCAGGCAAATTCGGCCCGCGAAATAAAAGATCAATATCTTTCGAAACAATCAATCACTATGAAAAAGATCATAAACTATTTTCTTCAGGGATTATTATATGTAGCCCCTCTGGGCATCACAGCCTACATCATTTATCTGGGTTTTAACTTCGTTGATGGCATTTTGAACAACACCATCTATGATCTTCTGGGAATTGATATTCCAGGATTGGGATTAGTGATTATCGTCGTACTTGTGATTCTGACCGGCATAATAGGTCAAACCATTATAGCCAGGCCCTTTAAAACTCTGTTTAAACGACTAATCGATAAAGCCCCATTTCTAAAGGTCATCTATTCATCGCTCAACGATTTGTTTTCGGCGTTTGTGGGAAAAGAAAGAAAGTTCACCAAGCCAGTTATTGTTTTGGTAAATCCGGATGCCAATCTGGAGAAAGTAGGTTTTCTAACTGAAGAAGATCTTTCAGAACTTGATGAAAAAGAGAAAGTAGCAGTATATTTTCCTCATTCCTACAATTTTTCAGGAGAGTTATTTATCGTGCCCAAAACACAGGTCAGAGCTATCAATAAAAACCCGGCAGATGTGATGAAATTTATTGTTTCGGGAGGTGTTTCTGGCTTGAATACGGAAAACAATGCCAGTGGCGAGGATACTTCAATATCCTCCGTGAATCCTGAATAAGAAATGGATTTACAATAGTGCAACAACCAAATAAACACCTTCGCCCAGGTGGATTTGCAATTCAACTGGTTATCAAGTGTTGATTTGTAATCCATAATCAACACGCAAACACATTCTTTTTAAGCTGGCTAAATTCTATGGTTTGACTATTGACCAAGTAGCTCACTTTGAAGGAAACACCCCAAAAGAAATAACCATTGAAGACAAAGGCCTAATTGAGCAGGTAAAGCTTATTCAGGAACTGGACTGGCCTAACACCACTTTTCATGGTCTGTGAGGTGGGGTTATCCTTTCATTTTATCAGGATCCTGTCTGGAGTCAAAAATATCAGTTATGTAAATGTATTCCTCTACAACCTGGTAGATTATTTTATAGTGGCTTACTATCAAGCGCCGATGTCCTAAATTCAAATGCTCTAAATAAGGTTCTTATTGCCCTTGAAAAGGTTGCAAAAGCAAAGTGTCGGCTGCATCCAGAATTTCATCACGGACATCAACCAATTGTCCATGTGATACTTTGGGCGCAAAAAAGTTCAGTGCTTCTTCAAGACTAAAAAGTGCCTGCTCCGTATAAACAAGTTTCATTTGCGACCTGGATTTCCTATTCTTTGCTCTATTTCTTCTCTTGAAAAAACTCTTCCAGTCTGGATGTCGTTTTCCGATTTTTGAGCCCTACTTTCCAATTTCGCTTTTAAAACTTCTTCACTACGAAGCTTCTCATATAATTCATTAATAGTCTTTTCATTTACACGATGCAAATGACTGTGTATAAAGTCTCTTTTTTCAACAACATTCATAATTTCCATAGCTTTATCTCCTACAAATTTAAAAATTAATAATCACTTCTGGTACTATTTAATGGGTGAAGTTTTTCTAATTTGCTCTGAAGTTCATCCAGATTATTCAGCTTGTAACGTTCGGTGCTGCTTACATATTTATGGCCGGCCATGTATTGGACTTGCCTTAAGTTGTGGTTTTTTAGCCAGTAAGTTATCACGCTCGCTCTTATCTGTTCGGGATGAAGGACTGATCCACCCAGTGCATCGCCTTCTTCGTTGCAGTAATCTATAAAATACAGTAACTCATTCTAGCAGGTTTCTTCGGTGCTGGCAAACTGTCCAGGTCGTTTAACTGGGATCTTTTGGTAAAAAAATCGCTGCTTTAAGAAAGGCCAACAAAATGTCGCAGACCCAGCTGGCCAAAGCCCTCAATACTTCTACTTCGGTTATCGGAAGATACGATAGAGACGAGATGACACCTTCAGTTGATGCGGCTAAAAAAATTGCTAAAACGCTTAATACCACTGTAGGATACCTTCTTGGTGAGACTGACGAGGAAAATTTATTCAAAGACCCCGAAATGCTTAAACGGCTCAATGAAATTGAAAAAATGGATGCCGAAAACAAAACTAAGCTGGGTCGTAAAATCGAAACCCGTAATCATACCAATCCAACTGTCCATTCCCGATCGCATCATCCTGCAGCTCTTTGCCGTTGTAGCGGAACTTAAATCAACCCCCGTGCCTTAAATTCCAGATATTTATTCATTGTTGCCACGGTTAACTTCCCGGGGTGAGTCAATATCGCATGAATGCCATTCCTTTCCAGCTCCTTAACGATCAGTTTTTTGTCGAACATGAACTTCTCGGCGATGGTTTGCCGGTAAATATCTTCAACATCATTAGCTTCATGGGCGATTAATTTGCCAACTTCCGAGTTCTCGAAAAACACAACCATTAGCAAATGATTAGAAGACAGGCGCCTAAGAAAAGGCATTTCACGCCTTGCCGATTTGAGACTTTCAAAGTTGGTATAGAGAACCAGCAGACTGCGTTGAGGTATTTTTTTTCGTACAATGGCGTACAAGGCTTCAAGATTATGCTCCATAAAACCGGTTTGCTGGTTGTAAAGCATTTCCATAATGGTTTGCAGATGATGGGGGTCTCTGCGGGCAGCCACAACACATCTTATTTTATCGTTGAAAGTAATGAGTCCGGCTTTATCATGCTTGAGCATGGCAATATTTGAAAGAACCAGGGAAGTATTAATGGCATAATCAAGCAGGGCGGTTCCATTGAAAGGCATTTTCATGGTACGTCCCATATCGATAATTGAATATACCTGTTGCGACTTTTCATCCTGATACTGATTAACCATCAGGTGATCGCGCCGGGCGGTAGCCTTCCAGTTGATGGTGCGAATATCATCCCCTTTTATGTATTCACGAATCTGATCGAATTCCATCTGATGTCCAAACTTCCGCATTTTTTTGATACCCACTTCGCTCAACCGGTCGGATATAGCCATTATCTCAAACCGTCGCATCTGCATAAACGAGGGATAAACCTTCACGGTAGCGGGCTCTGCCAGTCTCAAACGACGTGCAATAAGCCCTTGCCGGGTTCTGATAAACACATTTAAATGTCCGAAATGGTATTCACCCCTTTTAACAGGTTTCAGGGAATAGGTAAACGACCATGTTTTACCGGGCTTCAAATATCCGGTGTGGTGGAAGTTTCTGATCTGAAATTGTACCGGCAGTTCATCAATAACCTCCATTCCAAAAGTATAGGGAAAATAACTGGTGACCTCCACCTTTATCAGGTTTTCATCACCATTGCTAAACCTCCGTGAGACATGGCGCTCACCGATCACCATCCTGCTTTTTTGCCGGAAAAGCAATAAAAGATCAATAACCAGGAGAGACACAAAACCTGCAATTCCCACGAGCCCAAGAACAAAAAAGGCATATCGGAAATATCCAAGTATAAACAGAACTACCAAAAATGATAATCCGTAATAAAATCGTGGACGTGGGTATGTTGACCTCATGGACTTTAAGTAATTAATGACTTGATGTTGTAATGACAATACACTGTTAGATTTTTTGAGATGTTAGATGTTAGATGAATTTTATCATGCTGAAAGCCAACATCTTAGCGTCACGAACGCATTAAAGTTAAACAATTGACTAACAGTCTATTACAAAAGTTTAACGGTGCGTTCAGGCTTTTTTTAACGGACTATAATAATGAAAAAAATCAAATAAATTTGTTCCGTCATTACGATTAACGGGGTACGTCAATGGAATCAACGATCCGTCTGATCACACTCTCGGGCTGCAATCCTTCCATTTCCTTCTCGGGAGTAAGAATAACCCTGTGGTTCAGCACGGGCACGATCATTTCTTTTACATCTTCGGGGGTAACAAAGTCGCGACCCTCCAGTGCTGCAAAAGCTTTAGCCGAACGAAGAACTGCCAGAGACGCCCTGGGACTGGCACCCAGAAAAAGACTGCTGTTGTTCCGGGTCTTATCTATAATTGTGGCGATATAACTAAGGATTTCATGTTCGACAGTAACCCGGGTTACCAACTCTTGAAAGTCGACAAGTTCTCCGGCAGTAATTACAGGAGATGCCTCATTCACCTCCATGCGATTGCCCCGATTTTGCGCATTTTGAAGAATGGTGACTTCATGATCAATTGACGGATAATCGAGTTTTATTTTAAACAGGAACCGGTCAAGCTGGGCTTCAGGCAGACGATACGTTCCTTCATGTTCGACCGGATTCTGCGTCGCCAATACAATAAAAGGAGCTTCCATCACATGCGTAACCCCATCAATGGTAATCTGCCGCTCTTCCATCACCTCAAAAAGAGCAGCCTGAGTTTTAGCAGGTGCACGGTTAATCTCATCGATCAAAATAATATTCGAAAAGATGGGCCCCTTATTGAACTCAAATTCCGAACGGGATGAATGAAAAACCATGGTTCCCAGTACATCCGAAGGCATAAGATCAGGTGTAAACTGGATGCGGGAAAATCCGGTATTTATGCATCTGGAAAGTAATTTGGCAATCATGGTTTTGGCAATACCGGGAACTCCCTCCAAAAGCACATGCCCGTTGGCCAGGAGTGCTGTCAGCAAATGATCAAGCACACGCTCCTGACCCACGATCACTTTTCCTATCTCGTTGCGGATCTTAAAAGCCGCATGATTTAGTTCTTCTACATTGAGACGGTTCTCAAACAAAGAACTACCATCGTCATTGGTTTGATTGTTAAAATCCATAATTATCGGCAGTTATTGTAAAAAAAATCTATTTGTCGGTTAAATTGCTCCAGATCTTCCTGTGATATCTGCCGCAATTCATTCAGCTTATTTCCCATTTTAAAAATAGCCGCTACAGAACGTTCTGAAACGTCTGACTTTTTTGAAACTTCGGAAATTATCCTGCTTTCATTGGCAGCAGTATTTACATAATAACGAGAACGAAGAAATTCAAGAAAGTAAGTAAATCTTTTCCGGGCAATATCCAGATGATCATGTCTTCGGAAATAAAGACTCGCCACAGTTTCAATAAAGCTAAGGGAGGTATTTTCCATTTTACGAATCACAGGAATGGGTCTTTGTTTCCGGCGGGAACCAAACACCAGCAACACTATAATACCAAATAACACCAGATACCATCCAAGGCGAAGAGATCGGTTGTCCAATATAAAATCAAAAAATCCTTCCTGAATATTTGAACCGGGTTTATAGTATTCATCCCATACAGTGGCCTGAACCGGTAAATATGAAAGAGCCTTGAAAATATATTCACTATTATTACGTGACAACAAATGATAATTGGTAAAGGCCAGCGGATTACTGTGGAAATAGAAGTATCCGTCGTCTTGTTTTACACGGATGAAGTTGGTATCACCCTTGTGATCATACCCAAGGACAGTAGTCCGTGTTGAATCGTACCGGGTAAAATAAAACCTGCTCATCCATCTCGGATACCAGTATCCAAAGCCAGACCTCAACCGGGGATTGGCAAAATGAAAACCAACAGAATCGGCTTCAAACAAGCGGCTCCCGGCGGCCATCACTTCCGGTTTGTAATTTAGATTAAAAGTATCGGCAAGCAATCCATAAACATGTTCGGCAGCAATAAAAACATGATTGCCGGCCGATGCAACATCCATCAGTTTTTTTACATCGGTTGGCTCCATTTTTATCCTGCCTCTGATATAAATAAAATTGGTATTCAACGGAATTTTATCATTTAGAAAAGAAGCCGGAGCTCTCCATGAAGTGATCATTTCATGGCCCGGGAAAAGAGTTGGCAAAGATTCATACAAAAGATAGTTCCCGAATGGTATGTGATCGTTTTTTGAAAAACTATAACTCCAATCGATGGGACGCGGAGCCAGAATGGTGACAATAATGAGCACCAAAAGACCAATTCCAATCAGCCAGGTGAAAATCCTGTCGCGCACGATAGCATTTAAATTCATCATGCCATCCCCCTTTCTTTTAGATTTCCGAAAGCTTTTTCCACTTCATTAAACTGAATGGGTGAAATATCAGCATGCCCATACCAGATGACATTGAATAGACGCATCCGCTTTCGGAAAAGCCTCCTCTCCTCTTGCGAATCAATCTCCCGGTAATAATCAGAATTGGTTTTGAAATGCTTTATAATTATGGCCCCTCTTTCATGCAAGTCTCTCAAATAAATTAAGAATATTACTCTGACAGCTTCACGATAAGCCCCGTTTGTTCGAAACATATGCAGCATCTCATGCAGCTTGCTGTTGGAATAAACCTGTTCTTCATCATTAAACTGCAAACGGGAACCTTCGTTATGACGCGACATGATAAAAAGGCCGGTTACCGGCACATTCAGAATTCTCAATAACAAAAGCATCACGAGCACCCCA
>JBEPWN010000082.1:0-8556 GCA_041642395.1 Marinilabilia sp.
GTCCCGCAGGTAATAGCCCTTTATCTTTCCCTGCATTCATAATGGCATTCCAGGCAGCCGGGGCATCTTCATTGTAAATATATAATTCAAAACCGCCCGAACCGGTGTATCCTGTATTGGATATAATTACTTTTTGAATTCCTGCTAAATTTCCTTCGGTAAAGGAATAATAGGGAACAGAGGTCAAATCAACAGGGGTTAATTCCTGAAGTATTTCCATTGCACGGGGCCCCTGCAAGGCAAGTAAAGATATTTGATCACTGGCGTTTTCAAGTTCGGCTCCTGCATGATTGTGCTTGTTGCACCAATCCCAATCCTTTTTAACATTCGACCCATTAACCACAAGCATATATTTATCATCTTCGTAATGATAAACGATCAAATCGTCCACAATACCTCCCTGCTCATTGGGCAAACAAGAATACTGGGCCTTCCCCACAGGAAGTCCGGCCACATCATTACTGGTAATATACTGTAAAAACTCAAGTGCGTGAGGGCCTTTCACCCAAAATTCGCCCATGTGGGAAACGTCAAATAACCCGGCGTTCCGGCGAACTGCCATATGCTCAGCACCAATTCCGGAATACTCAACAGGCATCTCAAAACCAGCAAAAGAGACTATTCTGGCTCCCAATTGCTTATGAATGTCATACAAAACAGTTTTCTGCATCTTGTGAATAATTTACTTGCAAAGTTACTCGGGTGACTCCGAAAAAACAAAAACAAACGATGATTACTATTTTAAAGAATTAGGCGATTACAAATATAAATCAATAAAAATGCACTAAAAAATGACAATTATTTGTAAATTTACGTTATTAAGAAATGAAAATAACATTTCACTTCTTACCAATTTATTTAAATTTGTGGCTTTAACCTTTTTTTTTCATAAATTTTCATCATGTGATGTACAAATCACATAACAAATTCAAGCAACCGCAGGGAAATTTGATGCAGGGAAACAAAGTTCGAGGCATGTCAATAGTGAACTATTTTCAAATCAAATTTACGAGGAGGCTAATATTTTGCCGATGGTCAGCCATCATAATAGATTATTTCTGAATTATGCAAGTTAAAATGCAATTTGAAAAATGACAGTTTTATGTTGAACCAATATGAATGCATTGATCTCAGCTATATCGAAAGCATCGCCGAAGGTGATAAAAGCATTATTAAAGAGCTGATTACTATTTTTCTGGATCAGATGCCTGAGTTTATTGAAGACCTTGATAACAGTCTGGCAGAAAAACGATGGCTCAATATTGCGGCCATCGCACATAAAGCAAAATCATCAGTTATTTCTATGGGCATGGAAGATATGGGAAACAAAGATCTGAAAGATCTTGAACTTATTGCCAAAGAATTGCGCATCCAGGAAATTAAAAACAAAAAAGATGCGGATAGATCCGAAGTACAGGAAGCTGAACAGTTGATTAAAAATCTTCAGGGATACGATAAAGAACGTCAAAACTGGGTAAAAGAAAATGCATCTCCTGAGAACGCATCTGCGATTATCAATAAATTCAAAGCAGTCTGCAAAAAGGCTGAAGAAGAACTTAAAACAGAAATAGAAAAATAATGGATACACAACTCAAAGTAACCAAAAAAGACAACAAGTTGTTTGGTTTCCTGGAAGATACTGACAGATTGAATGCAACGATTGCGCCTTCCGTAAAAGAGCAGCTTAACAGCAATCTCAACAAACCGGAAGTCAATTTTGTCCTGGATCTGCAGCACATAAAATTCATAGACAGCACCGGTATTGGGGTATTGATTTCAGCACTCAAAACAGCCCGGCAAAACAACGGTTATTTTTTTCTAGCCAATGTTAATCAGGAAGTCATGGATCTTCTATCGCTTATGAAACTGGATCAGATCTTTGACTTTTATTCCGAATAGTGGAAGCCTGAAAATGTAAAGAATGAAGTGAGTGTATTTAGTAGAATATTAAGCGGGGCCTTTATGGTTCTGTTCATTTTTTGTTAAACTATAAGCAAGCCGTTCGGAAAATTTTTTCCGAACGGCTTGCTTATAATCTAACAGAACTTAATTTTTAAATACCAGCGAATTTCCATCAAAATCTACCAGTATGGGCTTCTCCTTATCCACCTCATCGGCAAGTAACTTTCTGGATAACTCGTTTAAAACGAAACGCTGCAAAGCCCTTTTAATAGGCCTGGCACCAAAAAGAGGATCAAAACCCACTTCGGCCAAATGATCAACAGCCTCTTCACTTATTTCGATCTCGACCCCCTGAGCCTTAAGCAAATTTGAAACCTGTGTAAACTGAAGCTTCACTATTTGACGGATTTCGGCGCGCGACAGCGGAGTGAACATGATGATATCATCAATGCGATTCAGAAATTCCGGCCGAATGGTCTGCTTCAGTAAGCCCATAATTTGCCTGCGGGTATTATCAACCACCTCGTCACTAAATGCCTCAGCACCTGATTCTTCATAATTTTGCTGAATCAGATGTGATCCCACATTGGAAGTCATTATAATAATGGTGTTTTTAAAATCGGCATGTCGTCCTTTATTATCGGTGAGTCGTCCCTCGTCCAGAACCTGTAATAAAATATTGAACACATCGGGATGTGCCTTTTCAATTTCATCAAGCAAAACCACCGAATAAGGCTTGCGCCTCACAGCCTCAGTCAGCTGCCCACCCTCTTCATAACCAACATATCCGGGTGGTGCACCAATCAATCGGGAAACAGAATGACGCTCCTGATATTCGGACATGTCGATCCGGGTCATCAGATCTTCATCATCAAACAAGAACTCTGCCAGTGCACGTGCCAGCTCGGTTTTACCCACCCCTGTGGTTCCCAGGAAGATGAAAGATCCAATAGGCCGTTTTACATCCTGTAGCCCGGCCCGGCTTCGCCTTACTGCATCAGACACTGCCGCAATTGCCTCATCCTGACCAACTACACGTTTATGTAATTCGTCTTCCAATTTAAGCAATTTTTTACGCTCACTTTCCAACATGCGGTTGACCGGAATTCCAGTCCACCGGCTCACAATCTGGGCAACGTCTTCGGCATCCACTTCCTCCTTAATCATGGCACTCTCCGATTGACGTTTGATCAATTTTTCCTGAAGTTTTTGAATGGCTTCGTTGGCCTCTTTTATCCGTCCATAGCGCAACTCAGCCACTTTCTCGTACAATCCTTCACGCTCTGCCCGTTCGGCTTCAAATTTATATGCCTCAATATTTTCTTTATTTTTCTGTATCTGCTCTATGATGCTTTTCTCCTCTTCCCAGCGCGCACGTAATCCGTCACGTTCTTCTTTCATATCGGAAATTTGCCTGCTCAATTCCTCTACCTTAGGCTTATCCCCCTCCCTGCGAATTGCTTCTCGTTCAATCTCCAATTGCTTTATCCGTCGTTCAATTTCGTCGATCTCTTCGGGCACCGAATTCATCTCCAATCTTAGTTTCGAAGCAGCTTCATCAATAAGATCGATGGCTTTATCAGGAAGAAAACGTTCTGATATATAACGCTTTGATAACTCCACGGCAGCAACAATGGCTTCATCCCGAATCCGTACCTTATGATGGTTTTCATACCGCTCTTTCAATCCTCTTAAAATCGACACTGCCGAAGCAAGATCGGGCTCGTCCACCATCACAATCTGGAATCGCCGCTCCAGGGCCTTATCTTTTTCAAAATATTTTTGATATTCACCTAAAGTCGTTGCCCCAATAGCGCGCAATTCGCCACGTGCCAGAGCAGGCTTCAGAATGTTGGCTGCATCCATTGCCCCTTCGCTTTTTCCGGCTCCCACCAGAGTATGGATTTCATCAATAAAGAGTACAATTTCTCCTTCACTGCCAACTACTTCTTTGACCACAGCTTTCAAACGTTCTTCAAACTCACCTTTATATTTGGCACCTGCCACCAGAGCACCCATATCGAGTGAAAAGACGCGCTTGTTTTTGAGATTATCAGGAACATCACCATTGATAATGCGGTGAGCCAATCCTTCTGCAATGGCGGTTTTACCAACCCCGGGTTCACCTATCAGAATGGGATTATTCTTAGTCCTGCGGGAAAGAATCTGTAAAATACGTCGAATCTCATCATCACGCCCTATCACCGGATCCAATTTTCCGCTACGGGCCTGCTCATTCAGGTTAATGGCAAAACGGTCCAAAGCATTGTATGTCTCTTCAGCCGACTGGCTGTCCACTTTACTGCCCTTACGCAATTCCTTAATGGCTTGATTCAAGGCTTCTTCAGTGACTCCGGCATCTTTCAGCATCTTTGAGACCTGCCCCCCCCCTTTGAGTATCCCCATCAACAAGTGCTCAATACTAGTGAACTGATCACCCATTTCGCTGGCAAAACTGATGGCTTTTTGGAGACTGTCATTGGCCTCCTTGCTCAAATAAGGTTCACCACCACTTACTTTGGGATAAGATTCTATCATCTTATTCAAAACAGGTAAAACCTGTCCCGCGCCCATCTTATTAAAGAGAAAACGAGTCACATTTTCTTCCGTCTCAAAAACCCCTTTAAGCAAATGTCCGTTCTCAATGGCTTGTTGCTGATAACCCGAGGCTATCTGAAAAGCCTGTTGAATGGCTTCCTGTGCTTTTATTGTAAACTGATTTAAATTCATAACTCCTGTATTTTTCTTTTTCCCAAAAAATACTTCAAGCATCCTGCCAGACAAGTATAACTGCTAAAATGTCTGATTCATTAACCAAAATGAGTCATTTTTTCAGAAGCTCATCAAAGTTGCAGATGTAGTATCTAATTTGCCGGTGTTAAAAATTGCACATGCGCATTTCAAAAAATAATAATCTATAATTGGAATGAATGTTTTGATATATTTGGCACTTGAAAGATAAGACGATTCAGACGTAGAATTTTGCCCTGCAGGAAAGATTTAGCATGACTTTTGTTAATAGTGTAAAAAACAATCTTCGGATACGCCCGTTTATAAAAACCAATTCTTATTTTTAAAAGATCAAAATAAACAAAATACACTATAAATCCCATTAAATGATAAAAGCATTTCCAGTGAAAATAATTTCTTGCAGGACTATTGCATGGATACTTTTATTCACAGGTTTTGTTATTAAAGACATTCATTCACAGCGTCCTGACACAACAATAATACACCGAAACGATACAATTATAAAAATGATTCGTCCCGGAATTCAGGAAAAACAACTGGAAGGGAGGAAGCTGGAGGATATTCTTGAAGATTATTCCGATCGCAATTTTTTTTCCAGAAAACTTCATGAATGGCTTGTAAAAAGCAGTTTTAATAAAGACGAGGAAACGAAAAGAATCACCAATAACAATCCAGGAGAATATAACGGCAAACAAATAGCACATATTGACATCCGGCATATTCCACCATTTGGAAGTTCAATAGATGATACAGTTTCCATTGCCGATACATGGCTTTCCCGCCTTGGGAATAACCTTAGATTTGAAACTGCACCGGGAATTATACGAAAAACCATTACATTCCAAGAGAAAGAAACAATTGACCAAACAGATATATCTGACAGTGAACGATTATTGCGATCATTGTCATTTATAAATGATTCCCGTATTATAGCCTGGCCACATCCAACCAACAAAAATGCCATCAATATAAGTATCTATGTACAGGACAGATACCCCCATGCTCTTTCTGCAGGGCTTATCGATCAGCAGCCGAGCGTAGGGCTTATCAATAAAAATATTCTGGGCCGCGGTATTTCCTTTGCTCACACACTGGTTATCCCATCTCCCGACATTAAAGACTGGGGTTTTAGAGAAACAGTGAGTGCCGAAAATTTTCTGAGCAATTATGTAAACTTAGAGCTTGACTATTCCCATATCAGCAATCTGCATTTGATAGCCGGAAGTCTTGAAAAAGATTTTATACTACCGGAGATAAAATATGCCGGAGGTATAGGATTAAACCGTTCATTTACAAATCAGAAAATAACCGATTATCCTGCCATTGTATGGAACCCATCGCTTAATTTCAGGCGCCAGAACTTCTGGATGGGACGTTCCTTCCTTCTTGAAAGTTCCAACTCACCACTTAGATCCAATATATACATCACCACACGGTTTATGGATCTTAAAATGTTCAACAATGGAGAACATCTTAATTTCATTCCCGATGGTAAATTTTATTATGCCGGATTATCGTTTTCAAGACGGGGATATTACAAAAACAATTTAATTCATTCTTTTGGACGCACCGAAGATGTACCTTATGGATCGCTCAACTCTTTATCCTATGGCTATCATGAAAACATGAATGGCCACAGGCATTTTTTAGAATATCATTATTCATTGGGAAAAGCCCTTATCCCATCCAAAGGATATTTGTATTTCAGTGGTGACGTAGGATCTTATTTCCGGAAAGGAATACCAGAACAGGGGCATCTTAAGCTTACAAGCGAATACATCTCGTCACTTATTTCAGTTGGAAGAAGCAAGTTGCGTAATTTCTTCGAGCTTCAATATGTAAACGGATTGAGCCGTTTTCCACAGGAATACCTGAGCATTGATGAAGATGTTAACGGACTACACCGTTTTGATTACAACAGGTCAATCAGCGGATCAGAAAAAATAGTACTTAAAACCGAACAGGTATTTTTCACCAGGTTAGAGCCACTTGGATTTAAATTCGCTGTCTTTTCATTTTTTGACATGGCATTTCTGCGAGAAGACAGCAATAAAAGTTTATTTGACCATAATCCCTATTATAGCTTTGGAGGAGGTCTCCGCATACGAAACGATAATCTGGTATTCAATACTCTGCAAATACGACTGGCCATTATGCCCAGAATTCCGGACGGAGTGCTACCTATAAGCCTGCGTACTACAGGTGAAGTAACAGGAGATTTCAAGGATTTTATCCCCAGACAGCCCGGATCGTCGGTTTTCTATTAATATCAGGTTTTCAATAAAGTAAAATCCTGAATTATCTTTTACGATGTTCATCTACCAGCAAAACACAAGCGTCCTCATCAAATTTTATTTGAAAATAGTTCACTGTTCTCTTCATCAAATTTGTCTGCGGTTGCTTGCGTTTTTTGATATTTGAGCATCTCATGACGAAAACATATGAATAAAGCAGGCTAAAGAGATTATTTTTAAAATATTTATCTTAATATTCTATTTTTTTGAATAACTTTGGATGAGCATAAAACAAAGGGCCACCGTATTATCAAGTGCACCAAACAAATTGTTCAATGAATTCATATAGAGGTAAGACTTTTTTAATCCTTGCGATTTCTTTGCTGACATTCTCAGGAAACACCATTTCGCAATTATCAGAAAATACCAACAGCAACTGTTACAAACAAATCAACGGAGGGTTTGTGCATAACAGCCAGCCAATGAAAGCACTTCTGACAGGTGCCGAAGTCGCTGAGTTTAGAACCACTCTGTTTGATGGCAACATATATCGCATTGCCACATGCTCACCAGCAAACAAAAACATTTGGTTTTCTGTTTATGATACCAATAACAATCTTTTGTTTTCAAGCACAAAATACAATCACTCATCTTCATGGGACTTCAAAATAGAAGGAAATATTGAGTGTGTAATTGAAGCAGGTTTAATGCCAGACAGTGGTGATTCGGGATTGGCGATTTTGCAGATTGGCTTCAAGAACTCAGAAATCAAGAATTAATGCCAGGCTTAAACTATTGAAAATACCATGAGTGAAGGTATTTTAAAAGCATTAATGCAACTATTTGCCCTTGTGGCTGCTCCGGATCAGGATGCAGCTTCACGAAGAAAAATTGTGCGCAACTATCTTTCGCTTCAGCTCAACAGTCAACTCATTGAAGAATACCTTTTATTATTCGACGAGCATCGCCAGATTTATGAAAAAAAAATAACGGTAAAGGACCGCATACCCAAACTATATGCAGCAAATTCTGTAAAAGCACTCAGAATCTCCACTGCCATCAACGAAGAATTAACCCATTATCAAAAAACCATTGTAATAATCAAACTCCTTGAGTTTTTGAACTCCGGAGCTCAGGGTATTTCTGATATTGAAGAGGAATTTGCAGAAATTATTGCTAATACATTCAATATAAATACGCCGGAATACATCTCAATCAGAAGTTTTATCATCCACCCAAATCCTGCTCAAAATGATGATATATTAATGATTGGCGGCAACAAGTCGCTAAAGAATGAAGAACGTTACATCTTCAAAGAATTTCTCAATGCCCGGATATATGTTTTAAATATTACTTCGGTTTCATTATTTCTTGTAAAATCCAATACGAGCAGTGAACTTACCATAAATGGCCAAGTCCTCATTCCACATCATGTTCAGTTCTTACGCCCTGGAGGATCAATTCGTTATAAGCATGGGGCACCTGTTACATTTAGTGACATTGCAACCCATTTCAATTACAGAGCCAACCAATCACCAATTATTTTCGATGTAAGAGATATTTCCTTTAGTTTCGACAAAAAGAAAGAAGCGGGATTGCATCCAATGAGTTTTACCAGTCATTCAGGCCAGCTGGTCGGTATTATGGGAGATTCCGGCGCCGGAAAAAG
>JBEPWN010000083.1:0-8553 GCA_041642395.1 Marinilabilia sp.
TGATTGATTTTTAAGCTTTCAAGGTGATAAGAAATTATTTTTCAATACAATATGATCTTTCTAACATCTAACCTCGAATGAATCATATTATCAATTTAGTACGAATCATCTTAAATCTTACATCTAACCGTCTATTTTCCTCCTTTTCAATCTGAGACTGTTGCTAACCACCGAAACGGAGCTAAATGCCATTGCCGCACCGGCGATCATGGGGTTTAGTAAAAATCCTGACACCGGAAACAACACTCCTGCAGCCACTGGTATGGCGATGACGTTGTAAAAGAAAGCCCAGAATAAGTTTTGTTTTATGGTACGAACTGTTTTTCGGGACAAACTCAGCGCTTCCGGAATTTTTGCCAGGTCGGATGCAATAATGGTCATTGATGCCACGTCCATAGCCACATCTGCGCCTTTCCCCATGGCGATGGACAGATCGGCCAATGCCAGTGCTTCTGAATCGTTAATACCATCACCAACCATGGCCACCAGGTGATTTTTACTCTGAAGCTCTTTCACAAAGGCGGCTTTTTCGCCTGGCATCACCTGTGCCTGGTAATGTTTGATGCCTGTGGCTTTTGCAACAGCTTTGGCTGTTTGCTCATTGTCGCCGGTAAGCATATGAACTTCGATGCCCTGACTGTGAAGTTGGGCAATGGCTTCTTTTGATGATGGTTTTATTTTATCCGCAATTGCCACCAATGCTGCTGGTTTTCCTTCTATGGCAAGCCATATTATTGTTTTCGCTTCCTGTTGCCAACTCGCAGCTTGTTCTTTTAAACCGGCCGGAATGATTATTTTATGCTCTACCATTAATTTATCATTCCCAATAAGCACTTTTTTCCCCTTTATTAATGCGCTTACCCCGATGCCCGACAAGTTTTGAAAATCTGATACATCCGAATTTACGGGTTTCTTATTATTCTCAATGAATTGATTTACAGCCCCTGCCAAAGGATGTTCCGAACGGCTTTCAATGGCGTAAAGAGAGTTGATAATTTCTTCTTCGGAAACGTCCTCTGTCACGACCCTGAAATTTGTGACTTCAGGTCTGCCCATTGTTATTGTCCCCGTTTTATCCAGTACAACCGTATCAATACGATGCGCTTTTTCGAGACTGGTGGCATCTTTAATAAGTATGCCATTGTTTGCGCCCTTACCGACTCCTACCATTATTGCTGTTGGCGTTGCCAGTCCGAGCGCACACGGGCAGGCAATAATAAGTACCGAAACTGTAGCCAGTATAGCCTGTGTGAGATATTCGCTTCCTCCCAGGAGCATCCAAACAGTAAAAGTGACCAGTGCCGTGGCCATTACAGCGGGCACAAATACCGAGGCCACTTTATCCACCATTCTTTGCACAGGTGCTTTGCTGGCCTGGGCATCCTGAACCGTTTTTATGATTTGTGACAGAATGGTTTCACTGCCTACTTTTTCTGCTATCATGGTGAAACTTCCGGACTGGTTAATGGTTCCGGTGTAAATCTTGCTGTCCGGTATTTTCTCAGCAGGTATTGGCTCTCCGGTTACCATACTTTCATCTACAAAAGATGAACCTTCATGAACCACGCCGTCCACCGGAATCTTATTTCCCGGCTTTACTCTCAGGATATCCCCTTTTTCCACCATATGAATATCGGTTTCCTGCCACGAACCATCTTCCGCTAGTTTGGATACTGTTTTTGGCTGAAGTCCCATGAGTTTACGAATGGCGGATGATGTCCCTTCTTTGGCGCGTTCTTCGAGCCATTTTCCGAGCATGATAAATACAATAATTACTGCAGCAGCTTCAAAATATACATGAGCTTCCAGTCCGCGTGATACCCATACTTCCGGGAAAAGTGTATTAAAACTGCTGAACAGATAAGCCATGCCGGTACTCAGAGCCACCAGAGAATCCATATTTGCAGCGCCATGACGTGCCTGCTTAAATGCATTAATGAAAAAGTGACGGCCAAAAACAAAAAGTACGGGAGTGGTAAGCACCCACATAATGATATTTGCATATGGTATATTTTGGAAAAACATCCCGATCATGAAGACAGGAAACGCCAGAAGTGCAGCCCATATAAGTCGTTTTCGTGTTTTGCGGCTTTTTCTGCGCCGTGACTCATCTATGGCTTCGGTGGTAATTTCTTTTTCATCCACAATCAGATCATAGCCAATGGACTGAACAATTTTCTTCATTTCCTGAAGATCAATGTTGTCCGGGATCCATTTTACTTTTACCGTGTTTTGGGCCAGATTAACGCTGGCATTGAGAATACCTGACTGGGAATTTAACATGCTTTCAACACTTGAAGAACAAGCTGCACACGACATTCCATCCACAGGAAGTGATTTTTCTGTCACCACCACTTCAATGCCAATGTCATGCAAAGCATCAATGACCGGTTCAATGGTGCCTTCATCTTTAACGGTTACAATGATTCGCTGATTGTTGGGCTCCCATCTCCAGAATTCAATGGTATTTAAATCCTTTAACGATTTTGCAATGACGGATTCCTGAATATCGCTGGATGATGTAGCGATAGGTAGTATCCATGTATTATCTGTTTTTTGACTCATCTTTTTTATCTTTTGATCATTGCAAAAGTATGGATAGACGAGGTATGTTTCTTTACATTATTTTCGGAAATTCTTACAAAGGAGGGTTTATGAGTATTTCAACTCGGCGGAAGTGAGGAGGAATGGTAAATGAAAATTAAGCGCCGGAATTGCGGCACGATAAACGAAATTTTTTACTGGTTGAATTGTTGTTTTTGCGATTAAGAAGTTAAAGCCGGTCAATGTTTTTTCTGGAAGGTTGGCGCATTTTTTTGAATTCGCCAGGAGTCATTCCGGTTATTTTTCTAAATTGGTTTGTAAGATGTCCGGGACTGCTATAACCCATAGAATAGGCTATTTCAGAAAAATTCATTTGACGGTAAGCGATGAGTTCTTTTATTTTTTCGATTTTTTGTTTGATGATGAACTGTTCAATGGTAATGCCTTCCAGCCCCGAAAACAGATGGCTTAAGAATCGGTAGTCGTGGTAAACCTGCTCGGTTATGAATCCGGACCAGTTAAAACCCTGTTCCAGATTTTCGTAGTGGATTTTTTGAATGATGATGGTTTTGATCCTGTCCACCAATTGTTTGTTGCGGTCCTCAATTCTTTCAAAACCAAGGTCAGCCAGTTTTTTATTGAGCTCTTCGTTTTGTTTATTAGATAATGTTTCTTCTTGTATTTCTACCATACCCAACTCAACCGAAACGGGGTGCAATCCCATTTCGGTTATAAGTTCTTTTACTGCTGTTATGCAGCGGGGGCATACCATGTTTTTTATGTGAAGAATCATTTTTTTCAATTACCAATTTTCAATTACCAATTATCAGTTACCAATTACCAATTATCAATTACCAATTACCAGTTACCAGTTATCAATTATCAGTTATCAATGATCAATTACCAATTATCAATTACCAATTATCAATTACCAATTATCAGTTACCAATTATCAATTATCAATCATTGATCATTGATCATTGCTCATTGCTCATTGTTTAAGTCCACTTCGTTGGAGTAATGGTTCTATGGAGGGCTCGTGTCCTCTGAAAGTGACATACAGTTCCATCGGGTCTTTTGTGCCGCCCTTTTCAAGAATGTTGCGGCGGAATGAATCAGCTGTTTTTTTATCGAAAATGCCGTTTTGTTTAAAGAGCTCAAATGCATCGGCATCCAGTACTTCTGCCCATTTATATCCATAATAGCCTGCCGCATATCCACCATCGAAAATATGTCCAAAAGCTGTGCTCATGCAACTGCCTTCAACATCCGGAAATAATTCCGTTTCTCTCATTGCTTCTTTTTCAAATTCGGTTACTTCTTTTCTAACCGGTTCCTGGATGGTATGCCAGGCCATATCATTCATTCCGAAACTAATTTGACGGACCGTACCGTAGCCACTTTGAAAATTCCCTGCTGAAATGATCTTATCCACCATATCTTCCGGAATAATTTCGCCGGTTTCGTAATGTTTGGCCACATTTTGCAGCCATTCTTTTTGACGGGCCCAGTTTTCCATGATTTGCGAGGGCAACTCAACAAAATCACGATACACTGAGGTTCCGGACATGCTTTCGTAGGTTACTTTACTTAGCATACCGTGCAAAGCATGTCCGAACTCATGCATGAAGGTGGTAACTTCATTATAGCTCAATAAGGCAGGTTTGGTGGAAGTTGGTTTGGTAAAGTTGGTTACTACTGAAATATGCGGGCGGACATCGTTTCCGTTCTCCGTGTATTGTTCGCGATAGGATGTCATCCATGCACCGCCTTGTTTCCCTTTGCGCGGAAAAAAGTCCATATAAAGCACTGAAAGGAATTTGCCATCCTCATCAAATACTTCATAAGCCTCCACATCGGTATGATATACCGGAATATCAGTATTTCTTTTGTATTTCAGGCCAAACAGCTCTTTGGTAAGGCTGAAGATTCCTTCTTTCACTTTTTCCAGTTGGAAATAGGGTTTGGTCATTTCATCGTTCACATTAAAATTTGCCTTTTTTAATTTTTCGGAATAATAGGCAAAATCCCAACGTTGGAGCGTATCCCCAAAGCCGAGTTTTTTAGCATGCTCCTGCACATCTTTTACGTCCTGGTGGGCTGCCGGGAGTGATGCTTCAAGCAATTCCTGCAGAAAATTACTGACCCGTTCCGGTGTTTTTGCCATACGCTCGGATAGCACATATTCCGCATGATTATTATGTCCCAATAATTGAGCACGTTCCAGGCGTAAAGCCACTGTTCTTTTTATGAGGTCCTTGTTGTCACGCTCATTGTCTTTGTTTCCACGGGTTGTGTATGCCTTGAATAATTCCTCGCGGAGTTCACGGTTATCCGCATATTTCATAAAGGGCAAATAGCTGGGGATCTGAAGTGTGATCACCCAGCCCTCCTTGTCTTCGCTTTTGGCCTGTTGGGCAGCTGCCTCTTTTACATCCCCGGGTAGACCGGATAAATCTTTTTCATCCGTGATGTGCATCCGGAAATCATTGGTTTCAGCCAGTACATTTTCTCCAAATTTCAGAGATAATTGAGAAAGTTCTGAAGATATTTCCCGGTAACGTTCCTTATCATTGCCGCTAAGCAAAGCGCCCCGTCGTGCAAATCCTTTAAATGTATCATCCAGCAACTTCTGTTGCTCATCATTCAGGTTGCTTCCGGATTGGTTTTCGTCACGAACCGTTTTAACACGGTTGAATAATTTTTCATTAAGCCAAACGTCGTTGGAATAGTCCGAAAGCATAGGTGATACTTCCCGGGCAATATTTTGAATTTTCTCGTTGGTCTCGGCAGAGTTGAGATTAAAAAAAATGCTGCTAATGCGATTGAGCAGCTCACCTGACTTTTCGAGTGCTTCTATTGTATTGCCGAAAGTTGGATCTTCCGGACTTCCAATGATGCTTTTGATATCTTTCCTGCCTTCTGCAAGTGCATGTTGGAAGGCAGGCACAAAGTCTTCTTCAGATATTTTATCAAAAGGTGCTGTTTGGTGCGGAGACTCAAATTTTTGTAGTAAAGGATTTTTATCGTTCATATCTGATGTATTTTTGCATGATGAAAAAATAATTGCAGTACTTAATATTAATAGCACTGCGCAGGTGATCACTTTTATCGTTTTCATTTTTTTTATGATGAAAAATTAATATTGCAATATTAGCATTTTAAACATGAATGATCGTCATTTTCATTTTTGATCATTTGGATAAGGGATGCAATTTTAATATTTTATCATCATTTTTCAAAGGATAAATGTCTGGTATATTGTTGCATTTTGTTTTACGCCAGGACTCCGTTAAACTTTTGCCAAGAACTATTTGTGCATTTACAGGCATTGATCATAACCTTCTGATAATAAAACATTGTATCTTTCAGAATCCGTAGCTTTTGCGAAGGATTACTCTGCGTTTAGACTTTTTTAATGAACTATTGTTTTCAATACTCCGTTAAACTTTGGTAAATGCTTGTAATTCAATTATTAAAAACCCAAGGGTTGTTTTTACTAAGTTACTAATTGACAGTCATATAAGGTTCGTCTTAAATCTTATATCTAAAAATCTAATGGTCTAATGTTATGAGATATTAACTTTTTCAATTGGCTTTTGTTTGGATTATAGATGAAAACAAATCCAGGCATGGATTATCAGTAGTCTTTTCTCATTTATGTCTGAAATATATAATGATGGGTAGGGCCATGAAGATTTTATTGCGAATGATAATTGTTGTAATTCCGGTCATGATGTTTTGTGATGTATCCGGACAGGAAGAGGATTACCGTATTATCTCTCCGGTCCTTTTTCCTGTACAGTATAGAATGTCCTTTGAGCAGGTATGGGAATATGTTCAGAAAGGTGATAAGCTTATGATGGCTGCTGCAAAGGCTGAGACAGAGCTTGAGGCTGCTTTGAATTCAGAAAATGCCAGTTCTGTAAAAATAACGCAGTTAAAAGAGCGGGTTTACAGATTGCAGTTAGCTGCATCGACTTATTATGGAGATGCTCATAGGTTGCAGCACAGGATTTTAAGACGATATCTCAGGGCAGAACATCCGCTTGAGTATAATAACATCAAACAGGATGTGCGCAAACAATTCCGGCGTGCCGGCGTTTTAAGAAAAAGGGCTGGAACTGTTATTCCGCACAGCAGTCCCCTAAGCCGCTTAAGGCAGGCATCCGGAATTGAACAACAGGCGCTGGACATGTTGCTTTCGGTTTGGGCCGGCGCTGAAAAGTATGCCGTCTCAGAGAAAAGCGAAAACTTTACAAAGCAATTGGCGGATTCAGCTGTTAATTCCAAGGAAATAGAACTAGAAATACCTCCTTTGATGAAACCGGAAATCGAAGAATCCGTAGAAGAAGTTGTTGCAGAAAGAACAGAGGACGAAATTTTCTTTTCTATTCAGTTTTTGGCCGCTCGTAAGGCTGTAAATAACAAGCAGGTGAGAGATGTTTATGATGGTGAGTTGGACGTGATCCAAAACAGGAGTGAAGGGTGGTATCGTTTTTCGGCAGGAAAATTTCAATCGTTTGATGAAGCTGTGGCTAAAATGCATGAGGAAGGGATTCATGGATTTATCGTGGCTTTCAGGGGAGACAAGCGTATTAACGTATATGAGGCGCGTCGTTTGAAGGACACTAATTAGTGCCCGTCTATAAAGTCGGGAAAGTATCTTAGTAATCATGTGTCTGTTTAGAAAGTGTCAGTTGCAAGGCTTGCCCTTCCCGGAAATGCGGAGTTTACTTGAGTAAATGAACAATTTTCGGAAAGGGCGTAACGCAGCAAATGGTACTTTATGGACAGACACTAATTAGTGTTACGGGTTATTTCAATAGTTCTTTAACAATAGTCTAACGCAAAGGTGCAATGACGCAAAGATTTTTATTGTCAGGATTTAAGACTAATGCTTGCCGGTAGGCAAATAATTCTTTTACCGTGCATTTGCAAAACATGAACAGAATATTTTTATTTTTGCGGTTATATTATATTTAAACAGTCCTTTGAATTTTTGTAATAATTTGATGATTAATTGTTTAATGTTTTACAAGTATTTTATGTCAATAAATATATTATCAATATTATACAATTCATCTTAAATCTTTTATCTAAAAATCTATTGATATTTCTAACCTCTATCCTCCAGCCTCTAACCTCTAATCCCGAAAGGGTCAGGACTAACGATCTGTTTATAGAAATAATTAGTGTTAATTAATCTGAAATCAAATCTATGAATGTTTTAAAAAAAAGTATTGCAGTTTTGTTCGCGATGATGATTGGTTTTTCTGCAGTGTCGCAGGAACCCTTACGCGACTTTTTTAAAGGAGGCATTAACGATGCCCGAACCATGACGGATGCTTATCTTCGTCCTTATGGTGAAATGCTTGGAACATCATTGAATGCAGGATGGTATAATTCGGCTAAAGTACATGGGGTTTTGGGCTTTGATGTTACCTTTAGCGTTATGAACGCTGTGGCGCCGGCATCTGCCAAGACTTTTGATGTGAATGCACTTGGATTGCAAAATTTTCAGCTGGCAGACGGATCATCCAATATTGCTCCAACGGTAGCGGGAGAAATGGATGCCGGTCAACTGCCAAAGCTAGAACTTAAACCTGAGATACCCGAAGGAGAATATAAAAATTCTTTTAATATGCCCAATGGTTCCGGCAATGATAATGTACCGCTTCCTATGTTGCAGGCAGCAGTGGGGTTGCCATTTGACACAGAACTTATAGCCAGGGTTGTTCCTGAAATGAAATTTGGAGATGCAGGTGAAGTGAGTGTCTTGGGTTTAGGAGTGAAACATAGTCTTAAAAGGTATATTCCTTTTGTGAAAAGAGTGCCATTTTTGCAAATGTCTGTTTTGGCCGGATATACAAGCTTTAACAGTGCTTCTTCTATTCCCGGTACTCCAGAGGTTGAGATTACTAATGGAGAACTGGCCATTTCTTCCGGCGCATTTACCTCACGTTTACTGGTTGGTGCTAACTTTCCCTTTGTTGCCCTTTATACCGG
>JBEPWN010000084.1:0-8474 GCA_041642395.1 Marinilabilia sp.
AACAAAAAAGATGCAGTGGTGGCTTTCGGACAACTTATCACAACTGTGAAAACCATTCGGTTGGAACGCATCAGTAAAAACGAATACAAGAAAAGTCTGCGACAAAATAACCCCACTTCTTCAAATAATTATGCCGATCGTTTGCGCGATAAAAAACTCTCCTTCAGTCCCGACATTGATGTACGGGGCATGCGTGCGGAAGATGCTTTGGTACGTGTGCTCGAACACATGGATGAAGCACTGCTGTGTGGCGCAGAAACGGTGAAGATCCTTCATGGAAAAGGAAGTGGCATCCTGCGGCAACTTATCCGCGAACACCTTGCATCTATGTCTTTTATTGCTGATTATCATGATGAGCATGTTCAATATGGAGGATCGGGAATTACAGTTGTGAAACTGGGATAAAAATATATTTCAGCAACCAAAAATTTTTACCCTCATTTTTTTGTATCTTAATAGACTGTTACCAGAGATATGAGATTCCCATTTAACAGAAAAAACACATACTAACTTGAGCCTCTATTTTCATATAATATTGAAATATTATCCTCGACTTATTTTGTCGTTGATGTTGTTATTATGTGTAATTGCCCCCCTCCGGTCTCAAATAAATTCATCTACCAACCCCTATTTTGACAACCTGACCAGAGAAAGAGGATTGGTTCAATCCAATATCCGGGCAATTGTGTCAGATCATAAAGGATATGTGTGGCTGGGCTCATCTGATGGCCTGTACAAATGGGATGGCTTGTCCCTCTCTATTTACCGCGACAAAAAAAATAATCCTTCATCATTAAGCGACGACAATATATCGGCCCTTTACCACGACCCCAATAATTCAGGGCTTTGGATCGGCACCGTATTTGGTGGCATTAATCATCTGAATTACTCTACGGGAGAGTTCCGGCACTGGCTTCCTGTTGTCAAGAAGGATGAAGAAGGAAAACAATATCTCAACAACGTTACCAGTCTTTGCCAGATCAACGATAGCATGATGCTGGCAGGAACAACTGCCCAGGGACTTTTTCTCATGAATTTAAAACAAGGGGAACTGACTATAAACCGGCAAATAGAGCATGCTGATGATAGAGCCGGTTACAGAGTTTATTCTATTAAAAAAACAGACGATAAAATATATGCAGGAACCTCTAAAGGTTTATTTATTTTCTCTGACAATGGGGAACTATATTTTTCTGAAGCCAGATTTCTTTTAAATGGAAAAGCAGAAAAATTAGTAAAAGATTTCACAATGCTTCCAGATGGAAAGATGATTTTTGCAACTCACAATGCTTTATGGCATTGGGATCAAGAAGCCTTAAAGGCCAATCCCATTCCATTGGATCATTCCATAAACCATATCACAAGGCTTTCAACAGACCATAATAATAATCTCTGGGCAGGCACACTCAATGACGGCCTTTTCCATATTAATCCGGAAAACAACAGAGTTATACAATATACCACTCCAGAAAGTAACGACGAGAACAAAGGGTTGGTCCATAATCAAATCAATGATCTTCTATTTTATAACCATCAGCCCATATTGATGGCAGCAACCCCTGCGGGAATATCCACACTTGATTTTGAAAGACGATTGTTTCAACAATATGATCTTCGGAAGCTCTCTGAAGCCGGAAACACTTCGGTTTTCTTTGTTATGCAGGACACCCGGAAGCGCCATTGGTTCTGGTCACTTGACGGATTATACAGGCAGACGGAACCAGATGGCCGCTTTAAAAAAATTCTGGATTCTGATATCGGCAGCAACCTGAATATGGTCAAAGACGGACTGGAAATAAACGGAGGTTTATGGTTTGCAACTTCAAACGGCCTTCTTGAAATGCATGTGGAAGACACAGATAAAAAATGGCATTTTTTTGAACACACCGAATTGTCCAAAGTAACCCTCAATACTATAACCGCCCTGAAAGCTGATACACTAGGACGGATATGGCTCATATCGCCGGCCGGAACAATAATTTTTGATCCTGAAAGCAAGGATTACACGGTATTTCCTTTCCCCTTGGCAGACTGGCATGATAATTCAATTCCTGTTACAGACCTGGTTCTTTCGGAAAGCAATAAGTCCTGCTGGATTGGCAGTAAAAGTCAGTATTTATTTCATTTCGATGAACCATCCGGAAATTATCAGAGAATTTCAACCTTGGTTGCGAATCAGGATGCTTCCCAATCAATCAGAGCAAATTATGTGTTATCTATGGATACCGACAGTAGAGGCCGGCTTTGGCTTGCTTCTTTTGGCAGCGGATTATTGTATCTAGATGAAAAAAACATGACTCTCAATGATGATTATGCCACAAGCACCCTTGCCGGAAATACTTACGCCATAGTTCATGGCAACGATAACCATTTATGGGTGTCTACCGATTATGGCATAACCAGATTTAACCCAATAACCAATTCACTCAATGAATTTGGACTTGATGAAGGCACATTTTGCCAGGAATTTAACGAAAGAGCAGCATACCAGACTCCGGAAGGAACCATATTGATGGGCGGCACCAACGGGTTCATTCGCTTTAATCCTTCTGATTTCCAGTTCAACGAATATATTCCACCAGTTTATATCTCTACCTATTCAGTCGGAAACCCCAACATCACGATAGGCGGTGAAAACATGAGAGATGTACGCGTTATTCGCAGTAAAAGCATTAATATTCCTTATAGCCGCGAGGTCATATCATTCGAAATCTCTGTTCTCAATTTTCGCCATCCCGGTAAAAACCAGATTGCCTGGAAACTCGAAGGATTCGACAAAGAATGGTCGCAGGCTCCAGCATCCCATATTATTAGCTATTCCAATCTGCCGCCCGGAAAGTATCGTTTAAAAGTCCAGGGTTCAAATAATCATGGCATCTGGAATACAGATGGCGACTCCCTGACAATTCATATACAAGCACCGTTTTATCAAAGACCCTGGTTTGAATGGGTGTTTGGGGGACTAATAGCATTACTGATTACACTTGTCTTTTTATTGCGTACAAGACTCCTTAGCCGCCAAAAGAAGCTGCTTTCGAAATTGGTTCGCGAAAGAACAAAAAATCTTCACAAGGCTTATGCCGAACTCGAAAAAAGCAAGAAAAAAGTAATGTCTCAGAATAAGGAACTTGAGCTGCATCGTAACGATCTGGAAAAGTTGGTTGCACAACGTACCGAGGATCTGGAAAAAGCCAAAAAACGTGCAGAAGAATCGGACCATCTCAAAACCGCATTTTTGGCCAATTTATCTCATGAAATAAGAACACCCATGAACGCGATTGTGGGATTTTCAACGCTTCTGAACAGCATGGAATTCTCGGATGAAGATAAAGCCGGATTTATAACATTGATACAACAATCGGGTGACAATTTATTGGCTCTCATTAATGACATTATCGATATCAGCCGCATTGAAACAGGCCAATTGGCACTTCATCCCGGATATTTTAAAATCGGCCCCTTTCTCGATAACATTATTAAATCTCTCGCTTTTGAACCCAACAAATCAAACGAAGTAGCATTACATCTTGATGTACCCCCGGAAATATGGGATCTCAATGCATATACCGATGAACACCGGCTAAGGCAGGTCATCGTGAACCTGCTGAACAATGCTCTCAAATTTACATCTGAGGGTTATGTAAAACTCTCTGTAGAAAAATTCAAAGGTCATGACATCCAAACGTTTTTGCCGTTAATGAAGAGTATGAACGTTCCCGAAAATATCCTGCTTTTTATAATAGAAGACACCGGAATTGGAATATCCGAAGAGCATCTAAGCGACATTTTTATACCCTTCAGAAAAATTGAACCCTCAGGAGGAAACATCTATGGAGGCATGGGACTAGGACTGAGCATCGTAAAGAGCATTCTCCCCGCTCTTGGCGGAAACATCACACTTAACTCAATTTCCGGACACGGGACCACTTTCTATTTTTATATTCCTGATAACGGACAACAATAGATAATTAGATTTTTAGATACTAGATGTCAGATAGATTGTATCAAATTGAAAAACAACTTATTAACATCATAATTGTTTTAAATTTAACCAATTGACTGAAAATGCATTACAAAAGCTAACGGACTATTGTGATAATAGACTTTAATTTAATAAATCAGGCAATACTATTTTTTTTGTTTTGAAGATTATAAAGTACCAGTGAAAGACCAATAAAGAACATCCCCCCTGCTTGCAGCCACGAGGGATTTTCATCAGCTATCAGCATCCAGCTGAATACCGCACCAAAAACAGGAATTATAAACTTCCAGATATTCAGATCGGATACCTTAACTCCAGAGCGGTTGAGTAATGTAAACCATAAGGAGAATGCCGCTGCCGATAAAAAACTAAGCCAGAAAAGAGCAGCGTAATAAGGCCATTCGAATGCAAAGCCATTGAATGGCTCCACAAATAAGGAAACAATAAACAATGACAGACCTCCCATAATTAATTGAACAGAACTAAGACTTATGGCGGATATGTTCAGATTACTCTGCCGGCTTACCAGGACATTCCCATACCCCGATGCCATATTGGCCAACACCAAAAGCCCTATTCCCAAAAGTTGCCCCTTCAAATTATCTCCTGAAAAATACAATCCCTTTTCAAAAGCAACCAATACAATTCCCACAATACCAATTATAATTGTTCTGAATTTTCCCATGGTGAGTAAATCATTCTTCATTGTAATATGTGCCACAAGAGAAGAAAAAAGAGGTTGAGATCCTATAATAATGGCAGCTGTTGCTCCTTCAACCAAATTGATTCCCTGATAAAAAAGGGTGTAAAGTATGAAGGTCTGAAAAAAAGCAATTTTCAGAAAAACATACGGATGGGCACGAAGGGCAGACAGAAGTTTCCTCCACGAAGGAACCAATGGCAATAACATAATTCCGGCCAGAAAAAAACGAGTGCCTGCAAATTGCATCGGGGTGGAGTAATCCAGACCGATCTTTATTCCCACAAAAGCAGTTGACCAAAGCAGACAGGCAACAATAGCCAAAAATGTTGTACTCTTTAATGTTGATAACATGAGTTCTTTTTTGTGCGTGACAGAAAGTTTAAATATGCTATTTGAAGACTTTTATAGCAGAACCTTTTTCATTCAATTTCGTTTACAAAGATAAATAATTGGATCAATTATTGTGCGCAAGTCGGAAATCATCCAATGCCTTATACCTCCAAGATTGGGCTTGCTGACTATTTTAAATGGGTTACTTATGGGTTACTTTACGAGGGTTAATTTTTTTACGAGAACTATTCTTATTGGCATTTTACTGGTGGCATCGGCAATGCCTGCATTTTCGGTTGGGGCCTACCCCCACATACTCAATGTAGAGCAACCGGACGGATCGGTTGTGTCTGTTCAAACCCATGGAGATGAATGGTATAACTGGATATCCACCACCGATGGCTACAGGTTGCTTAAAAGTAACGATGGCTATCTGGAATACGCTTCTCAATTAAAATCGGGCGAAGTAGTTCCTTCGGGCATTAAAGCATCCAATCCTGATAAACGATCTTCCGCCGAAATGGATTTTTTATCTTCAATTCCGAAAAAAACAGGAATTTCGCAAGAAGACTATTTGAACAAACGCCGTGAAATATTTTCTCCGCAGCTAAAAAGTGCTGCAATGACAACCCATTTCCCTTCCCAGGGCGAATCCGATTTGCTGGTCATTCTTGCTAATTTTTCGAACACTCAGCCAACTTTTACTCCTAATGACTTTGATGCGTTTATGAACGAACCGGATTACAATGACACCGGAAGTTTTAGAGATTACTACCTGGAAGTCAGCCAGGGTTTACTTACTATCAATTCCACTATCAGTCAATGGGTCGAACTCACCGGCACACACGATTATTACGGTCCGGAGAACAAATGGAAAGAATTTGCCCTCCAGGCGGTACAGGAAGCAGCGGCAGCCGGAGTCGATTTTTCTAAATTTGACAATGACGGTGATGGTGTAGTGGAAGGATTGGCCATCATACATCAGGGAGCCGGACAGGAAGTTACCGGTGATACCAACGACATATGGTCGCACTCTTATTCTTTTTCCGCATGGGGAATAGCCGAAAGTGAACGCACCTTTAATGGTGTTGTCGTGGATCAATATACAGTTCAGCCCGAATGGCGAAGTGGTGCTGCCGATATGAACACCATTGGAGTCATCTGTCATGAATTTGGCCATAATCTCGGATTACTGGATTTTTATGATGTCAACGAAGAGCATTATGACGGAACCGGAGACTGGGATATTATGGCCTCCGGAACTTACAACGGATCACCCCATGGCTCAAGCCCTGCCCACCATAATCCCTTTTCAAAGCAAGAGATGGGATGGGTTAACATTACTTCCATTAATGATGCATCAAAAATTGAACTCCATCCCATACAGTCATCCGGACAAGTACTCAGAATCAACAGTCCGGTTGAGAATGAATATCTCTTACTTGAAAACCGCCAGAGGACAGGTTTCGATGCCTTCATTCCAAATAGGGGAATGCTGGTTTATCACGTAGACAGTAATCTCATAGCAGAAAGAAGGGCAACCAATACAGTTAACGTGGATGAACACCAGGGAATGTATCCCATTGCAGCAGGTGGATTCATCAACAATCCATCCTGTCCTTTTCCCGGATCGGACAATGTTACCGAACTTACAGATACCAGTACTCCGGCTATGGAAACCTGGGACGGACAGCCCTTCAATAGAAGTATCACCTCAATAGAAATGACAAATGAAGTTATATCTTTTAATTTCATGGCCATTCAGGATGGTTCCCCCATCAAATTTAATGCCTCGGTAGTTGATGAACAAGGCATTGATCTTTCGTGGACTCTTTCCTCAGAGAATTATCCTGTCCTGATGGCCTGGAGCCCCGACGGGGTATTCGGCGATCCTGTTGCCGGACAAATATACTCCGCCGGAGACCAGATAACAGGGGGCGGCACAGTGCTTTTTTACGGCAATTCTCCCACCACATATTTACATGGTGGTTTGCAGCCTTCAACCCAATGCTACTATTCAGTATGGAGTGATAAAGGCGATATATACTCGCAAAGCCTGAAAGATAGCGGACAAACACGATCTGCCCCGGTTTCTAAGTTCCCATGGACCGATGGGTTTGAGTCCGGAGTCAGCAAATGGTATCAGGACCATGTATCCGGCAATGTTTCATGGAACATTAACCCGCCAGAGGGTACCGGATTTTCAATAGATCCCTTTGCTGACACTTCCTTTGCTTCTTTTTTTGCAGCCAGTACGACAGCACCGTCAACAAGATTAATATCCCCGATGTTCAATCTGGAAACAGACAAGTCATATTACCTGAAGTTCAGACATTTTCAAGCAGAATGGGACGGTGACCAGGATGAACTCACAGTTTTGATCAGAAAAGAAAACAGCGAAATATGGGAAGAAATAGCACATTACAATGATCATATTTCCGAATGGGCCGAAAAACGCATTAAGATTCCCTATTCCCAGCCCCTGGAAATTGCATTCATGGGAACAGCCAATTACGGCCATGGTATTGGCATTGATGAAGTTATGGTATATGAAGCTACCTCTTGCGCAGTGACACCGGATGTTTCTGCATCCGCCATCAGCGCCACAAATGTAACTAAAACATCCATGGATCTGGATTGGGTCAGGGGAAATGGAGATGCCATACTGGTGGTGGCCCGAAAGGACACAGCTATTTTTGAACTACCCGACCATGGAACCGCCTATTCCGGTAATGCGGAATTCGGATCAGGAGATCAACTTGCTGAAGGAACTTACGTTGTATACAACGGCCAGGGAACAGAAGTTACCCTATCGGGATTGGAGCACACATCTGAATATCATTTTTCTTTTTTCGAGTATTCAGCCACAAATTATTGTTATGAAAATCAAGCTGTATCAGCCTCATTTTCATCGGCCCCAAACATTTATGACATCGCTGTAGCTGTCAAAGACGCTGACGGCACTGCCCTGGAAAATGCCATGGTCCGGTTTATGCAGGACACATTATTCACCAATGCTTCAGGGGAAATTTCATTACAGGTAACACATAGCGACCTGTACCGCCGGTTAAATATTTCCAAAGACTCATTCACAGCCAAATCAGAACGCTTCATTGCAGATACAAACAAAACGATTAATATAACATTAAATCCGTTTACCCCGCTGGCACCCTACAATTTGTCAGGCAATAAAGATTACAAATCCATCGGCCTGACATGGGATCCGGTTATACATGAAAACTTCGACCATTATCATTCCTTTTCATTAGAAATTGATGGATGGACCTTTATTGATAAAGACGGTGCTCCAACTTACGGAATAAAAAACATGACCTGGACAAATGAACTAGAGCCCATGGCATTTATGGTTTTTGGGGTACATGATGAAGAAGTGCTTCAGATGGAATACAACATTTCATCCTGGTCGGGGGACAAAGTACTGGCAGCCTTTGCGGCACA
>JBEPWN010000085.1:0-8469 GCA_041642395.1 Marinilabilia sp.
CAGCCCCCATAAATCAACCGATCCCTTATCAGGGAGAAGAAGAGAAATAATGATGCGAAACAAGGTGCTCTTCCCAGCTCCGTCGGGCCCGATAAGACCAAACAATTCGCCCTCTTCAACCTGCATGCTCACATCTTCAAGAGCACAAACGGTTCCGAAATATTTTGTCAGTGAATTTACTGATATCATAATCAATAGAGAGTTAAAAAAAAGCTAAACGCAGAGTAATCCTTCGCTAAAGCTATGGATTCTAAAAGGTGCAATGACGCAAAGATTTTATTATCAGTCGGTTGCAAGCAATGTTCGTCAATACATAGATAGCTATTTACCTGGTATTTGCATGATTTTACCAGAGTATTTCATAACAATACTCCGTTAAACTTTTTTGCAATGCGTTATAAATCAATTGTTTGTATTTAAAGATGTTTGTTTGTTAAAGTACAGTATTTCAAGGTTATCCGATTCATCTTAAATCTTTCATCTCAAAATCTAACGGTCTATTGTCATAAGTTTATCTTACTAAAATACCACTTCTCCGGGCATTCCTATTTTCAGGCGTCCTTCAGGATTCTGCACAAGCACTTTAATGGCGTAAACCAAGTCAACCCGTTCCTCTTTTGTCTGAATGATTTTTGGCGTAAACTCAGCAGTGGACGAAACCCATGTTATAATTCCACGGGTCTCATGTTCACTGTCTTTATTTTTATCATATTTTACAAACACCTCATCTCCCACACTAAAATCGTCCAGCTGGTGTCCGGAAACATAAGCACGAAGAATAAGTTCGCTGGTCTCTGCCATTTTGAGAAGAGGTTTGCCGGGAACAGCAAGTTCGCCTTCTTCGGCATATTTCTGCAAAACAGTACCCGATTTGGGAGCCATCACGACACAACGTCTCAACTGTTCTTCAGCTGCTTCAATCCTGGCTTCTATATGGTCAATTTCTGCCTGCAACGACAAACGATTCGAACGCACCTGCTCCAATTCTTTACGGGCAATATCGTATTGTCCTGTCACCTCGTCGTATTTCTGCGTGGGAATGGCCTTATCTTCATGAAGATTTGTGACCCTCACAACCTCTTTGTTCAAAACATCCAAACGGGTCTTTTTTACATCAATAGTCCTTTGCAGTTGTACCAATTTGGCTTTGACGGATTGTTTCGATGCCATCAACTGACGTAAATTCAGGAATGGCATGACGGTATCAATCAGTGCAATTTTTTGGTTCTCTTCAATTTTATCGCCCTCATTCAGATTAAATTCTTTCAATACTCCGGAATTTTCGGCACTCACAACAATCTCTACAGCTTCAAAATTACCATAAGCATCAGACATGTTGTTATCTCCGTTGCATCCCAACAAAATAGAAAAAATGAATAATGAAACCACCTTTCGAAGAAATGCACATCCATTCCATCTGACAAATAAATTCTTCATAATCATCAATTTGAATTAATCGTTTACTGATTTTCCGGCAATGAATTTCAATGCCATATTCTGAAGGAAACGGAGCCGGTGCATTTTCCTGTTAATTTTTGCATGTATATCGGCATTCAGATCGGCCATATAATCGGTTGATGTTATGGTTCCGTTTTTCAGGCGTTTTTCACTTTGCACTACTATGTCTTCACGCAGTCTCACAATTTGATCATCAAATTCCATCATTTTCAGATATTGACTGATTTCACCTTCGAACCGGCTAACAGCCCTTGACTGGTTTACACTGAATGTTTCCAGTTGCATCTCCACCAATATGGTCTGGTTTTGCAAAACCATTGTTTTCCGTTTCGATTCTTTCCAATCCCAGGGGGTCCACTTAAGGCGCAGACCAAGCATCATGAATGTATCAAACTCATCCTTCAACATATTGTAACCGGGATTTCCGTAGCCAGCCTGAGCAAATGCAGCCAGTACAGGCCAGCGATCCTTTTTAGTAAGAGTTGACCTTTCATTAAGTTGCTGTTGCTGTAAATCGAATAGACGGTACTCAGGACGTTGTTGGGGATTCAAAAAGTCATTGGCCAAAGGCGGATGCAAAAATGAAACAGATGAAATATCCCGACCAATGTAGGAAGAAAGATTATCCAGCAAAACGTTTAAACTGTGCAGGATAGAAGAATGCTCCTGAGAAGCCAGAAGATATTCGGCTTCCAGAGTGTTAACTTCTGACTTCTTAACCACTCCGTTTTTAAATGCAGATGTTATTTCCTGTATTCGAGAAGAAAGCAGTTCCAACTTGTGGGAAAATAATTCTTCCTGCTCTTTCAGGATTAATGACTTGAAAAATAGATCCGTAACACGATTCTTAACTTCATAAAGTTGAATCTCGATATTTTGTTCTTCTACCGATCCGGCAATATCCTGAATCTGCGATCTTGCTTCTATCCGCCCACCATCATAAATGGTCTGGTTCACATCCAGTATAATTTTATACTGATCTTTAGGTGCCTGAGGAACAGAAAGTCCGGGTACAGTGGAACCCATATCCACATTTGGAACATCACTTTGCCATGAGGCCTGTCCCACAAGATCAAGCTGAGGAAACCACTTCGACTTGATATTTTTAATGTTCAGGTCGGTGGATTTGGCCAGAACCTCTTTTCCCTTCAGCATTGGATAGTGATTGCGGGACATCTCCCAACAATCGAAAAGTGTCAACGTCTGACTGGAAATTGTTTGTAAAAACAATAAAAACAACAAACTCAGAATAGAATTTTTCATTGCTAACATTATTGATTTATTACTGCTTCTGTTGTTCAACGAGCACACTGCGACAAACAAAATCAAATACAGTGGTTCGTCTATTTTTCAGAAACGCTTCATACTCTTCACCAGAATTCCAAAACATGGCGATTAACAGAGGACGGGAGAGATAAGGGAAAATGGACAACCCAACAATACTCAGCAGCCTGATCGACTTTTATTTTCTTTTTAACCATTTGATCTAACCTGCATTATTCAAAAATAATCTATTCCGATGTCCAACTATCTGCAAAATACAACCGTCCTCAATAAAATGGATTTGAAAATAATTCATTATTTCCTGCATCCATTTTATCTGCGGTTGATTGTATTTCTTGATATTTGAACATCTCATAACGATAATTCATGAATAAAGCAGGCTAACCATTTGGTCAAATATTTTCAAAAATATATTTATATAATCAAATGTTTTTTCAAAATTTAATAATATTTTGTAACTTATGCTTTAAGATAGACCGTTAAATTTTCAGATGAAAGATTTAGGATGAAATGCATAATACAATAGATCGTTAGTCCCGATCCTTCGGGATTAGATGTTAGTTGGAATCAATAATACTGAAAGCAACCGTTTTATCACAGCAAAAGTTTTTATTTAAACTATTGATTGATGGTCTATTACAAAAGATTACCGGAGAATATTGATTTATAAGCATATAAATTATGAAACGAAGATCCTTTATTAAAAGCACAGCAGGGGCACTTTCGATGCTGTCACTGTTCCCGGCTCAATTGGCGGGAATAGCACGTGAGAAAAAACCGAATTTAATGGAAAGGCGTGCATTGGGTAAAACCGGCAAAATGCTCTCTGTTATTGGTTTTGGTGGCATTGTAGTCATGGACGCAACACCGGAACAAGCGAAAAGAAGAGTGGATGAGGCCATCAGTTATGGAGTTAATTATTTTGATGTCGCTCCCACATATGGAGATGCAGAAATTAAACTGGGCCCGGCACTGGAGGAATATCGAAAAGATGTTTTTCTGGCATGTAAAACCATGGAGCGAACAAGACAGGGCGCCCGAAAAGAACTTGAACAATCATTAAAAAACCTGCGCACTGACTATTTTGACCTCTACCAACTACATGCAGTAACCACACTGGAAGATGTCGAAACCATATTTGCAAAGAATGGAGCCATGGAAACCTTTCTGGAAGCCAAAGAAGAAGGAAAAGTTCATTTTCTTGGTTTTTCGGCACATTCTGTGGAAGCTGCCATGGCCTTAATGGATCGTTTTAATTTTGATACCATTCTGTTCCCCGTCAGTTACAATACCTGGTACGCAGGAAATTTTGGCCCACAGGTACTGCAGCGGGCCCAGAATAATAATATGGGAATTCTGGCCCTGAAGGCTATGGCCAAAGGCCCATGGCCTGATGATGTAACCAATAAAGTGCCAAAATGCTGGTACGAACCTCTTTCAAACCCAGACGAAGCTTTAACAGGACTTCGCTTTGCATTTTCCCATCCGATAACATCAGCCATTCCTCCCGGTAATGAGGATTTGTTTAGCATGTCACTGGGCCTGGCAGAAAAGATAGAACCCATGAACAACAAAGAGATACAGGAAATAAAGAAAAAGGCATTGCAGGAAGAACCTTTGTTCAGGTTCCCCCGCACCTGAATCAGCGCTTTCTTGTAAAACCCATTAGTAAGACACCAAGTAAAGCCACTACTCCACTTGCAATCACGGGAGTCCAGTTGGCTTTACTTACAGCCACATTTATGCCGGCAACACTAAAACTTTCTGATTGCTGCCATGCATCTACACCAAAAATAATAAGGCCGATAACGCCCAAAATCAACAATACAATTCCTGCTTTTTTCATAAATTAAAATAAATATAAGATTATTAAAAACTTAATTTACAAAAGGCCGACCCACCAATATCCCATAAATATTCTTTCTGTTTTCAATATATTGTTTTAAGGTTCCTGTTGACATTTTTACCAGGTAACCACTGGTTGAAGCGTGAATAAAACCAAGCCCTTCATCTGTATGGATGGCTATTCCGGTATGCGAAACATCAAGCCCTTCAATAGCAGAGCAAAAAGCTATGACATCACCATCATTTATCTGAGTGGAAACCCGATCAAGAGATGCAGCTGAAATATATTTCAAATCATACCCTGAAATATCTTCCTCAATTTTTGACATTACAGATATAAAATCAGCATTTCCGGACAATTGATGATATCTATCGGTATGTTGCGATATGAAATTCACTTTCGAATCAAACTCTTCATCACCAAGATCATTGCTAACCATCTGCATAAGTCCTTTCTGCTCATTTTCAACAAGCCACTCACTAAAATAATGCAATCTGGATGGGTACTGATCGATGAGTCCATGGCGATAACGGAAATTTTGAAGGGCTTTCAAAAAATCATCAACCTTTGTATTTCCACTTTTAATGCAAAATGAAATGGCAAGTACATTTTCCACAAAAGTAGTACAATCAAACTCTCTAACATTTACTATAAGTTTTTCTTCCTCTTCAGTATCGAGAGTATTAGCCACATAAGGACTGCCGATAAAGTGTGTTGCCACAGAAATGATAATATCCTGCAATGGACGGGTAGAAAGCTGATTTTCCTCTGCCAAATTTATAATATCCGAAAAAACAAGAGAATCTTCAGAAGAAAACTCTGTATTGTCCAATATACAAATGCTGCGATCAGAATATCTGCATATTTTCCTCCCCTCAGTTTTATGAAGGATCAACAAAAAGGAAATCAGCAATAGAGGATATAAATATCGTTTTATCATGTTTTCAAATTTAGTTCATTTACTCATAAGCTGCAAATATATTATTTGCCGGAACAATTTACGCATTAAATGATTATCCCACCTATTATTTATTGCACTTCATCATTTTAATTCTCCCACAGGTAATCTTCTATGTACTTTTCGCGAACATTTCCGTATATTCAAGGTTGTTAAAAATGTGGAATGTTTTTTTCAATAATTCGTTAAAAACAAAACTAAACGCAGAAGATACAGTGACGCAAAGTTTTTTATCAGAGAGTTGTAGTTATTTGTTTTCTTTTTTTAAACCATTCTTTATCAAGCACCTGCATTAATTTAACAGAATATTGGATTGCATAAAGGAACTAATAATCTAATAGCCTAACAACCTAATGACCTAATAACTTAATGATCTAATAAGCTAATGACCTAACAACCTAATAACATACCAACCTAATGACCTAATGACCTAATGACCTATTTCTATCATATATGGACCAACTAAAAAGCAACGTCAACATTGACGACGAACACTTCAAAAAAAATTATGCTATTAACAGAAACCTGGTCGGTTCTCTCTTGGCAAAAGTGCGTAAGACAAGCGAAGGCGGACCTGTAAAACTTAAAGAAAAGCATTTATCACGTGGTAAATTACTGGTTCGCCAGCGCATTGAAAAACTGCTGGATCCGCATACGGCTTTTATGGAATTATCTCCACTGGCAGCTTATGATCAGCACAACAATGAATTTCCATCAGCCGGTATGGTTACAGGCATTGGCACCATCCACAATCGCGAAGTAATGATCGTAGCCAACGATGCCACCGTAAAAGGAGGGACCTATATCCACGAAACCATCAAAAAACACCTTCGCGCCCAGGAAATAGCCCGCGAAAATCATCTGCCATGCGTTTATATGGTAGATTCAGGCGGTATTTTCCTGCCGCAACAGGCAGAAGTTTTTCCGGACAGAGATGATTTTGGTCGCATTTTCTATAATCAGGCACAATTATCGGCTGCAGGGATTCCCCAAATATCCATTGTAATGGGCTCCTGCACAGCAGGTGGAGCCTACATTCCTGCTATGAGTGACGAAACAATTATAGTCCGTAATCAAGGCACCATCTTCCTGGCAGGACCACCTCTTGTAAAAGCAGCCACAGGCGAAGAAGTAAGTGCCGAAGAACTCGGAGGAGCCGGGGTACATACCACCATCAGCGGAGTTGCGGATCACATAGCAGAAAACGATGAGCATGCTCTTCATATTTGCAGAAATATTATAGAGTCTATTCCCCATAAATCTGAAAAAACCAGCCGGGACATTCACTCCAAAGCACCAGTGTATCCTGAAACAGAACTCTATGGTCTGATCCCAACAGGAAAACAATCCTTCCCCGACGTACGGGAGATCATAATGCGCATCACCGACGAAAGCAGGTTTCAGGAATTCAAACGTGATTATGGCGATTCGCTGGTTACCGGTTTTGCCCGGATACATGGCCACATGGTGGGAATTCTGGCCAACAACGGTGTGCTGTTTTCCGAATCGGCACTAAAAGGCACCCATTTTATTGAGCTTTGCAACCATCGCAGCATACCCATGATTTTTTTGCAAAATATAACCGGCTTTATGGTGGGGAAAGAGTATGAGCAAGGTGGAATTGCCAAAAACGGAGCAAAAATGGTACATGCTCTGGCCAACTCGGTGGTTCCTTTCTTCACCGTAATTATCGGCGGCTCTTATGGTGCCGGAAATTATGCAATGGCCGGAAGGGCCTATAATCCCCGGCTTCTCTTTATGTGGCCCAATGCACGAATATCGGTAATGGGAGCATCACAAGCGGCAGAAGTGTTAAAAACCCTCAAAAAGGACCATGCCGCAGCCAAAGGAATGGAAGTCAGAGAAGAGGATATGCAAGCCATCGAAGATCAAATATTGGAAAAATATGAAACTGAAGGCTCACCCTGGTACAGCACCAGCCGGCTTTGGGATGATGGCATTATAGATCCGGCCGATACGCGCGATTTACTGGGGCTGGCCCTTGAGACCTCTTCTCATGTCCCCATTGAAACTCCCCGCTACGGAATTTTCAGAATGTAGAATAATCAATAGATCGTTAGATATAAGATTTAAGATAATTCGTATGAGGCTGATATTCTTTTTTTTTAATAGAAACTACCCCTCAAATTCTTAGTAATTAGAGTTAGTTGGCAGTTATTAATAGTGTAACTTTCCGGGGATGGTTGGGATGATTTTTTTCGGGCTGAATGCCCGGCTTAATTCAGCCCAACGCAACGCGTTGGGTTTATTGCAAATAAATATTGTCGTCCTGAAAGGGCAGTTTAATGGGCTTTGAGTTAATTCTTGACGTTTGTATTTGATTTGCTTTCAAAGTTGTTGAGGTAAGTTAAGTTGGGCCTTCAGCCCGCTTGTAAAAACCTCTCAATATATCCCGAGGCGCTGCCCCGGGCTGAATTAAATTAGCCTTTCAGGCTGTATTTACTGAGCTTGGCAATTTCATTTGGGATCGTATTAAGTCGTAAAGTAGAATTTGAAAATAGTGCATAAATATTGCTTCTGATATTGATTTCAGGGATTCAAAAATGGACCAAAATAAACATTCACGGATTAATAAAAATAAATACATGAACCATCTCACTAAAAAATATACCAAAGACCTTTGTTTTCTGGAACTCAGCAGACCTCAGAAACGGAATGCTCTAAACCGGGAGATGATCGAGCAAATGATCAATTATCTGGAACAATCTGCAGAAAGCACTAATTTTAGGGTTCTGATAATATCAGGCAAAAACAAATTTTTCTCGGCAGGTGCAGATCTTGAGTGGATGCAAAGTGCCTCGAATCAAAGCAGGGAAGAGAACTTTGAAGACGCCGCTTTATTCAATAAATTATACAGCACCCTTTACCATTATCCCAAGCCTGTGATTGCAATGGCAGAAGG
>JBEPWN010000086.1:0-8456 GCA_041642395.1 Marinilabilia sp.
TCCTGTTTCATTTGATTTATTACCTTTTGAGCAGGTGCTTCGTATTTAAAGCTTCCGGCAATAAGATGAAACGATGCATTATTTGTTTTTGACACTACCTGACCGGACTTTGATTGAGAGGGGGATGTAGTTGTTTTTTTTGCATCAGAAAAGTATGTTGGGGCTGCGTTTTTTGGTGAATTAACGGTAGCTTTTTCCTCTGAATGAGAAATGGTTGAAATCATGTTCCCTGTGTCCACATGCTGATGTTCCGGCATTTTTAATTCGGGTGAAAACAGGAATAACCCTGTCATCATCGCGGCCACTGCTGCCCAATAACGAGGCGAACGGCTGCGTAATAAACGGCGTGCAGGTTCTTCATGTTTACGGGAGAATGTGGGATGCTCTAATGGTTCGTAATGGAATTCATCAAGACCAAAGGAATCGGGAACCAGATGGTTGCGCTCAATGGGTGTGAATTGTAAATTCCCTAAAGCATCTACACGGAAATTTCCAATACCTTGAAATAAGATGTTTTCACCAGTATTTATTTTGGTTTGAATATCTGAAACAAACTTACTGATGAGGTCAATGCTTTCTTCCCACGATATAGACTCTTGCTCGCAAATATGTTTTGCCAGTAATCCGTCGTTATGCGAAAGGCTGCGGTTAAACCCGATCTCTTTTGATGGCGGACGGAAAAGATTGCGCTCATCAATGATGACGGCTGATTTGTGATTTGCCACAAAACCACCCATGCCGGGCACAATAACACAATCGTGCAGGCATAATAAATCTGAGATATGTTTTTTGATGCTTGCCATAATGCAAATTTAATCATTTTATATATGATGTGCATATTTTTGTTTTGAACAGGTGTTGATAAAAGGTTGAAAACCTGTTGAGACAGCGGATTACTATTGCAAAGAAGCTTTTAATGAAATATTTATCGTGGTTTGCATTCCTTTTCTTAATTTTACATGCTTCAATTACCAACAATTAATATGAAAATAATAGAATTATGAGCAAACAAATTCTTGTTACCGGCGGAACCGGCTATATTGGTTCTCATACAGTTGTGGAATTGCAGAATGAAGGATTCGATGTGGTGATTATTGATGACTTATCAAATTCAGATATTAAAGTTCTGGACGCCATTGAAAAAATTACGGGCAAGCGCCCCTGGTTTGAGCAATTCAACCTTACTGACAGTGAAAAGACCAATTCTTTTTTTGAAAAGTATGTTAATATTGAAGCGATTATTCATTTTGCCGCTTATAAGGCAGTTGGGGAATCAGTAGAAAAACCATTGGAATATTATCGTAACAATCTGGTTTCGCTGATGAATTTGCTGGAATGCATGAAGAAATATAATGTTCCAAACATGGTTTTCAGTTCAAGTTGTACTGTTTATGGGCAGCCTGACCAATTACCTGTTACCGAGGAGACACCGCGTAAACCTGCCGAGTCGCCTTATGGCAATACCAAAGCCATAGCAGAAGATATTATGCGCGATTTTAGTAAGGCGAATGATAATGTTAAGTGTATTGCTTTGCGTTATTTTAATCCCATTGGTGCACACCCCTCCGGTCTGATCGGTGAATTGCCGGTGGGCGTGCCTAACAATCTGGTTCCTTTTATTACCCAGACAGCTGCAGGAATGCGTGATGAACTGATGATTTACGGCGATGATTACAATACTGAAGACGGGACGGCCATCCGCGACTATATCAATGTCGTTGATCTTGCCAAAGCGCATGTGGTGGCAATCAACAGACTTTTGAACAAGAAGCAAAAAAGTGCCTATGAGTATTTCAACATAGGTACAGGTAACGGTTATTCGGTTATGCAATTGGTTAAAACATTTATGGAGGTTACTGGTGTTGACCTTAATTACCGGATCACTGGTCGACGCGCCGGAGATATTGAGAAAATATGGGCTGATACTTCTTTTGCTAACACAGAATTGGGCTGGAAAGCTGAAAAATCTCTGGAAGAAACATTAAAGACAGCCTGGGAGTGGGAAAAAAACATCAGAAATATTGAATAATTATGAATAAGACAATTTTAATTACCGGAGGTGCCGGGTTTATTGGCTCTCATGTAGTTCGGCGTATGCTGAAAAAGTATCCCGAATATAAAATCCTAAATCTTGATGTGCTTACTTATGCAGGAAATCTTGAAAATCTCAGGGATGTGGAAGATTATCCGAATTACGAATTTATTAAGGCGGATATAACCAATGCAGAAAGCATTATTGAGATTTTCAGGAAATATCGTCCTGACGGAGTTATACATCTTGCCGCCGAGTCGCATGTTGACCGTTCTATTACCGGACCTCTGGCATTTGTAGAGGCCAATGTTCTGGGGACAGTTAATTTGTTGAGTGCTGCAAAGGATATATGGGCTGACAACTTTCAGGAGAAAAGATTTTATCATATCTCTACAGATGAGGTTTATGGTTCGCTGGGAAAAACCGGATTGTTTACTGAAGATACTCCTTATGATCCTCGTAGCCCCTATTCTGCATCCAAAGCCAGCAGCGACCACATGGTACGTGCGTGGCACCATACATTCAATTTGCCGGTGGTAATATCGAACTGTTCCAATAATTACGGGCCAAATCAATTTCCCGAGAAACTTATTCCTTTAGCGATTAATAATATTAAACACAATAAACCCATTCCTATTTATGGAAAAGGGGATAATGTGCGTGACTGGCTATACGTAGAGGATCATGCTGCAGCCATTGATCTGATCTATCACGAAGGAAGAAACGGTGAAACCTATAATGTTGGCGGAAACAACGAATGGACCAATCTCGATTTGATCTATAAACTTTGCGAAGTAATGGATAAAACGCTCGGTCGTGAGCCCGGCGCATCAGCCGGACTAATTACTTTTGTCACAGATCGTGCCGGTCATGATCAACGTTATGCCATTGATTCATCCAAACTGATGAACGAATTAAAATGGAGGCCTTCCTTGCAGTTTGAAGAGGGGATCGAAAAAACCGTGAATTGGTATCTGAACAATGAGGACTGGATGAACAGGGTGATTTCTGGTGATTATGCCAATTATTATTCTAAACAATACGACAACAGGTAAAATTACAATAGATCGTTAGGCTATTGTAATTGACTGATATTAACCTAACTGGTAGGGTGCAGTCGTAAAAACCTCATATAAAGCGTGTTGAATTTTTATTTTTGACACATGGGGGTCTACTTTTGTTTTCTATCTCTTGTCAAATCTTGTTAAAAAACCATTGGATATTTGGTACGACACCTTCGGAGTCGGGATTTATCTTGAGAAATTCCTTTGCTATAAACATAGGAGCCCTTTAGGCTCCCGGAGGTCTTTACCTTAAATGGTTGTTTATACACAAAATCATTTAAATAAAAATGCAGAGAATCTTTAAATCCATGAAATTCCGACCCCGAAGAAGCGGGTCGCATGTTTATTGAAAGCGGTGACACGATAGGGGTCGACCCCGAAGGTGGTCGTATGTTTAACTTTGCGTCATTGCGTCTGCATTTAGGCTTTTTTTAACGAACTATTGTTTATTCGGATCTGCAAAAAAACCATTTTTTTCTACTCAACAGTTACTGACTTGGCCAGGTTACGTGGCTGGTCAACATGGCACCCTCTCAATACGGCAATGTGATAGGAAATGAGCTGAAGCGGGACAACCGTCAGTAGGGGTGACAGTGACTGATGACATGCAGGGATCTCAATCACATGATCGGCCATTTTCCGGATGGTTTTTTCTCCTTCGGTTACAATGGCTACTACTTTGCCGTTTCTGGCCTTAACTTCCTGAATGTTGCTTGTAATCTTCTCGTATGAGTCGTCCTTGATGGCCAGAACAAAAACAGGCATGTTTTCGTCGATAAGAGCAATGGGACCATGTTTCATTTCAGCAGCCGGATAGCCTTCGGCATGAATGTATGAGATTTCTTTGAGTTTCAATGCTCCTTCAAGGGCTACCGGATAAAGAACACCTCGTCCCAGATATAAGGAATTGGTAACATTGACGTACTCTTTGGCCACATCTTTGATAAAGCCTTCACTCTTCAGAATTTGTCGCATCTTACCTGGAATTTCGGTCAATGCATTCACCAATTCAATGTACTCAGAATTGCTGATGAGCTTTTTGCGATGTCCCAACAGGAATGCCATCATGGTCAATATAGTTACCTGGGCAGTGAATGCTTTAGTTGATGCAACACCAATTTCAATTCCTGCATGTGTATATATTCCCGCTACAGTTTCTCTCGAAATTGAGGATCCTGCCACATTACAAATGCCCAGAACCAGTGCTTCTGATTGTTCGCGCACCATCCTGATGGCAGCCAGGGTATCCGCTGTCTCACCGCTCTGGGAAATAGCGATTACCACATCATCATCATATAGAATGGGTTTCCTGTAACGAAATTCTGAGGCATATTCTACTTCTACAGGGATACGTGCGTACTCTTCAAAAAGATATTCCGAAACCAGGCCTGCATGCCACGAGGTTCCGCATGCAATAATGATAATTCGGCGGGCATTAATAAGGGTTGGTAGTACATCAAAAATCCCTCCCAGAAATATTTTACTGTGATCCATCGAAATCCGTCCTCTGAAAGTATCTTCTATGGAGGTGGGTTGATCATGGATCTCTTTAAGCATAAAATGCTCGAAATCTCCTTTGTCAATCTGATCAATACTAAGTTCAATTTTTTGTACCTGGGGGGTTTTTATATCGTTTCGGAGGTTCTTCAGATCAAAGTGGTCATGATCGACAACAGCCACTTCTTCGTCATTTAGAAATACAACCTGGTCGGTATATTCAATAATGGGGGTGGCATCCGAGGCCATAAAATATTCATTGTCGCCAATACCAATAACCAAAGGACTTCCCTTTCGGGCAGCTATCAATCGGCTGGGTTCGTCTATACAATGGATAACCAGTCCATATGCTCCTACAACTTTTGTGAGTGCAAGCCGGACTGCAAGTTCAGCAGGTACTTTTTTCTCCAGGTAAACGTTCTCTATAAGATTGGCAAGGACTTCCGTATCGGTATCGCTGGTGAATTCATATCCCCGCTTGATCAACTCCTTTTTAAGGTGGGTGTAGTTTTCAATGATACCGTTATGAACAATTACAAATTTTCCGTTTTGAGACTGATGAGGATGTGCATTAATATCATTGGGCTCTCCATGGGTGGCCCAGCGTGTATGACCTATTCCTATTGATCCTGAAATGTCCTGTCCCTTCACCAGGTTCTGAAGATCTTTTACTTTTCCCTTACATTTATATAACTGCGTTTTGCCATTCATCAGGGCTATCCCTGCTGAGTCGTAGCCCCGGTATTCAAGTCTTTGCAAGCCTTTTATAAGTATTGGGAAAGCTGTTCGTTCTCCTATGTAAGCTACAATTCCACACATATGATTCTATTTAATTTGTGATATTTAAGAAGTATTCTTTCCAGGTATCAGTTTATTCCAGAGAATTTATTTTCCTTGTTATTTGTTCGGCTAGGTTCGTTTTTTTTCCTATATGTTTCAGAATATCGCAAACAGCCGGGTGTTTTTCAAATGCTCCACGGACTTGTTCAAAATCTCCGTGACGGGCGTCATCCTCCCCGTCCATGCCAAATCCAACATGAGCTTTCAGTGTAAATTCTTTCCTGGCATCTTCAAACATCATCTCGTCCAGTGATATCACTGCCTGCTTCCAGTCCATGATGAATTCAAGGAGACTCTTTTTGCTAATTGATGTCAGGTCCAATCCCAGTTCATCAGAAAAAACATTTACGCTCCAGTTCCATGTCCAGTCGTAATAATGATTGTGCCATGACTCGAATGTAGCATTCATCTCTTCAAAAGTAGCAATACTTCCATGTTCAATTTTTTCTGCCAGCTCCAGTACTTTTTTCTTTGGGACTATTAATCCTGCCATATCAATCCATTCGCCTGATCCATCATTATTTTTTGGAGTCAGAGAATTGCGTAGTTCTTGAATGTCTGAAAAATTGCTTGTTTCCAGCATTTTCAGGAGACCATTTCCAAGAAATTTTATAATGCCGATGTTGTACATCTGTATGCCGCGCTGAAGAGCTTTTCCTTCAATTTTTACGCTGTTGTACATGTAGTATTCGGAAGTGACACCAGATGTTTCCTTTAGTTTTTCCAGCATCCGTTTTCCCCTGATCATTTTCTCAACAGAGTAAGGACTCAAAAGGCTGAATGTAATATAGTCGAGTTTATGAGAATCTTTTCTTTTGTCACGGGTGGGCCATTTCCGGGCATCGCGCATGGTACCAACGCTTCTCAGATTAATTCCCGGAGCAAGATAACTTTCATCATGATTTTCGATCAGGTAGGAAAAAGGAAAATCCGATGTGTCGGGATTTCTGTAATGACGGCCCATCACCAGAGAGAAGGCACCTATTTTTGCCGGCCAAAGCAGGTATGAATCACTGGTGGTTTTGCTGCCACGTTCAACAACTCCCTGATGAACCGGACCGAGTTTATACATATGATTGCTCTGGTTTGAACCACTTCCTGCGTTCAAAAAGGAATAGTAACCAGCTATAAGGAGGGTTGATTTATGATGTGAAACCGTGTAGGGTCCTGCAAAAATGGAGCATGCTTCTCCATGAAATCCCTGACAGTTGGCAAAGAATGCAGAATTTTCGGCAGAATAATGTTTTCCTAAATGACAGCCCTGACCAATGAAACATTTTGAGATGAGGGTGGCATCAGTAACGATGGACCCACTGGCTGCAATAAAATCTTCTGCTATTACGCCGGGGCCAAAATAGGAAGGATGCTCCAGGGAACTGTTGATGGTGCCGTTGACCAAGCGGTAAACTCCTTCGACGAATGCATTGGGACCGATATTAATATTTAGCAGGGTTCTGGAATTGATGAGTTTAACTCCTTCGTGAATTGTTCCTCTGGATGAGCAAATACCTGAACAATAAGCATCAACCATTGTGTAAAGATGCTCTATAAGCTTAGGTCGATGACGGTAAAAGGTCATTAAATATGCTGTGTGAGCTGAAAGTTTATCATATATGGGAACTTCCCGGCCACCTGCTTCGTTGAGAACAGCTATCTTTTCACCGTTTCCAAAGCATGATTCGTTCTCTGTAGTCAGCGAATCAACATTTTCTATTACAACATCACTTTTAATGTCGTAATTGGCAATTTGATTCCGCACCTGGCTGATATAAACATTATCGCCGATGGTGGTATTGTGGATAGTGGCATTTGATATGCCGGAATGTTTAACAACTCCGCCTGGAAAGTTAAAGCTGGTATTGAACGTGCCAATTTGAATATCTCCGGAGAAAACAGTATTCCGGAGATATGCCGAATTAAAGCCTTCTTTAACAGTCACATCTGTCCAGGTGTTGCACAGACAGCCTTGGGCTTCAAGCTTTTGTATTTCGGCGGGGGTTAACGTCCTGTATTTTGCCATAATAATGATCAATTATATAATTGTTGGAAATATTTTTTCTTCAGGAAAGAACGTACATTCAATAATGATGTTTCCATGGCAGTGGGACATTGAAAGTGATGAAGCAGATATGATTCTAAAAGAAACCAAATTATTATATGCCTGCTGCTAACCTGACTTTTGTTTGGCGAATTTATGAATAATATCCTGAAAATGCATCAATTAATTTGTTCACCTCAGTTGAGGTATGTGTATAATGTGCAAAAAAGCCCGTCCTTATTTCAGGGACAGGCTTTGTGTTTTTCTTGACGGAACATTTCTACAAGTTACCGCTGATCATGAAAGTGGCTGCAAATGCTAGGATTGCATAAAGTTCAGGAAATACTGCCAATACAAGCGTGCTTCCAAAAACATCATGACCGGAACCAATGCCTGCGATACCATTAGCGCAAACCTGACCCTGACGAATCCCTGATAAAAGACCAACCAATCCGAGGGCAATACCTGCTCCAAGCACTGCCGCACCCTGAACGGGTGTGATCTGGTCGGTAAGTACACCTGTGGCATCAATCACAAAGTAACCTGCAAATCCATAAAGTCCCTGAGTTCCTGGCAATGCACTTAACACAAGGTAATTACCAAATGCCTCGCTGTTCTTTTTCATAGCACCGAGGGCAGCATTTCCACCATACGATACACCATAAGCACTTCCGGCTCCTGCCAGTGCAATCATCAATCCAATGCCTATATAGGCCAATACAATGGGTGTCATAAATTCTATTTTTTAGGTTATTATTTTTGTTTATGTTACTCTCTGAAAAGGTTTGTATTCTTTTCCTCCACCAATGAAACCTGCATTTTTGTAAAATTCTACAAATGTCAGACGTAATGGATGTACAAATGATCCGAGTCCAGACATGAATATGTTGATGCCATGTCCAATAATTAATATGGCCAGAGTCAGAATTGCACCCAATACCGGAATGTCGGGAGATAGATCGAAGGCCAGCTGATTGAATACCTG
>JBEPWN010000087.1:0-8449 GCA_041642395.1 Marinilabilia sp.
ATGGAGTTAAAAAGAGTAGTTGTAACAGGTCTTGGCGCCTTTACCCCGATTGGGAAATCCATCGATGAGTACTGGAATAACCTGGTTCAAGGAGTAAGTGGTGCTGCACCCATTACTCGATTTGACAGCACCCATTTCAAGACAAAATTTGCTTGTGAGGTAAAAGACTACAATCCCGTCGATTACTTTGATCGTAAAGAGGCAAGAAAATTGGATATGTTTGCTCAGTTTGCAATGATTGCTGCTGAGCAAGCGTACCATGATGCCGGCCTTGATTCCCAGGCCATAGACAAAGATATGGCAGGCGTCATCTGGGGAGCAGGCATTGGCGGTATCATCACTTTCCTCGATGAGACACGTTCATTTGTAAAGAACAACGAAGTGCCTCGTTTCAACCCATTCTTCATTCCCAAAATGATTTCTGATATTGCATCAGGACATATTTCGATGAAGTACGGGTACAGAGGTCCTAACTTCGGGACTGTATCAGCTTGTGCCTCATCAACACATGCCATTGCCAGTGCATTTGATCTTATTCGCCTTGGAAAAGCAGATTTATTCATTTGTGGCGGCTCTGAAGCAGCCATCAATGAAGCAGGTGTAGGAGGTTTTAATGCCATGCAAGCAATTTCCACACGGAACGACGATCCGGCAACAGCTTCCCGGCCTTTTGATAAAGGACGTGATGGGTTTGTTATGGGTGAAGGAGGAGGATCACTTGTTCTCGAAGAATACGAACATGCCGTGAAACGCGGGGCTAAGATTTATTGCGAGGTAGCAGGAGCAGGAATGACCGCCGATGCACACCATTTGACTGCACCCCATCCGGAAGGACTTGGTGCTCAAAAAGTAATGATCAATGCCATGAAGGACGGAAATATTAATCCTCAAGACGTGGATTACATTAACGTACACGGCACATCTACCCCTTTGGGTGATATCGCTGAACCACTTGCTATTAAAAAGGTTTTTGGAGATCACGCGTATAAATTGAACATCAGTTCCACCAAATCGATGACAGGACATCTTCTGGGCGCAGCCGGTGCCATTGAGTCAATTGCCTCAATTCTGGCTATGAAGCACGGAATAGTTCCGCCGACGATCAACCTTTTTGAACTCGATCCTGAAATTGATCCAAAACTCAATTTCACCTTCAACAAGGCACAGGAACGCAAAGTAAAAGTGGCTCTCTCGAATACATTCGGGTTTGGCGGTCATAATGCATCTGTAGTGTTCAAAGCATTAGATTAAGTTGTGTTTATACCTCTGTTCAAATCTATAAAACTTTTTTCCCGTAAGGGAAGAAAGTTTTATAGATTTATTATTTCAACAACCGGTGTTCGTCCCGGAAACACAGAACTATACCACCAGGCACTGGTGCACAAGTCTGTGTTAAAACGAAAAACTTCAAAAAAACCTTTCAATAATGAAAGGCTCGAATATCTGGGCGATGCCATTCTGGGAGCTGTTGTTGCCCAGGAACTTTATTTATCATATCCCCATCACGACGAAGGATTCCTTACCAAAACACGATCCCGAATTGTCAGCCGTACAAATCTCAACCAGATTGCCCATGAAATGGGTCTGCACAAATGGATTAAATTTCATCCTCCCGGTGACATATCGCAAACACATATTTTGGGTGACGCACTTGAGGCAATCATTGGAGCAGTATTTCTGGACAAAGGATATGGAAGCGCACGAAAATTTGTTCGAAACCGCATCCTTACAAAATATCTGGATCTGAAGCAGATAGTTGAAACCGACACCAACTATAAATCAATCCTGATCGAATGGGGACAAAAAAACAAACAACCCATCCATTTTATCACAGAAGAATATCCGGTAACGGCAGAAAACGGTCCGGTTTTTATTGCCCGGGCCATTGTCAATAACCAGACATCAGGAGAAGGAACCGGAAATTCAAAAAAAGAAGCCGAGCAAAAAGCAGCCAGCGAGGCATTAGAAAATGTTGACATGAACAACACTGCCAATTAACGTTAAAATATACCAGCAAATCAAGCTTTATTGACTGAAAATCAAGACTTAAAGTTAATTAATGTTAATCGGAGAGAAAATCCAACTCAACCCATTATTTTTGTAATATGAGTAGAAAATTTATTTGGGTATTAACAGTCATTATAGCTTTTACTCTGTCAGGACTGATTTATATTCAGACCTTATGGATTAAGAATGCAACCAGGATCAAGGAAGAACATTTCGACCAGACGGTCCGTCAAACCATGGATGAGGTAATTACGCGTCTGGAAATGAATGAAACATCCAGACTTGGGGCACAAATGAAATTAAATCCCATCAACAATCTTCCGGAGAATTTACGTAAAGAGAATAAATATTTTTCAGGAAAAAGGAACGATGCCTCTCAGGCAGAAGTACCCCAACTGGATATCACTTTCGATTTTATTATTCAGGGTTCCCATATGGACACTGAATTTTCGACCTACAGGCAAGACTCACTGGTCTTTTCTTACCGGGAAACCACTCCGATGATATTTAATCAATCTGAAAGGATGGACCCTCTGGAAACAGCCTTCAACAACATCCAACACCAGGTACGAAACAAAATGAATGAACAGCGGGAAAGACTGCTGAAAGATCTTTTTGATGACGTACCTATTGAGCAGCGGATTGACCGTGAACTGGTAGATGTTTATCTTCTGAAACAATTCGAAGAAAAAGGCATTAAACTGCCTTATGAATTTTCCATTGTGGATGCACGCGGCAATCGGGTCATGTCCACAACGGGATTTGATGAAGCAAAAGGAAATTTGATTTATCAAAAATATCTTTTCCCGAATGATTTGCACCCCAAAGCCAATCACATTCAGTTATACTTTCCAGAAAGACCGAACTACATCATGGACTCCATGGGAATGGTGCTTCCCAGTGCCATATTTACCCTTGTAATGGTTCTGGCATCCATTCTTACCATTGTCATTATTGTGCGGCAGAAACGGCTCGATGAGATCAAAAACGATTTCATTAACAATATGACCCATGAATTCAAGACCCCTATATCCACAATATCATTGGCCTCACAAATGTTAAAAGACGGATCGGTGGCCAAAAGCCCTAATAGTCTGCAACACATATCGAGCGTCATTCAGGACGAAAGCAAAAGACTCAGCTTTCAGGTTGAAAAAGTCCTGCAAATGGCTATCTTTGAAAAAGGAAGTGCCAGCTTAAAAATAAAAAAGCTGAATGTGAATGAGCTTATTGAAAAGGTGACCAATAATTTTAAGCTAAAAGTCGAAAACAAGGACGGTCAGATCATTGAAAAACTGGAAGCAAAAAATCCGACGGTCTACGTAGATGAATTGCATTTTACAAACGTAATCCATAACTTGCTTGATAACGCCTTGAAATACAGAAGAGATAAACCTGTTTTTCACATTAAAACATGGAACCGGCCTAAAGGTGGAGTAGTTATTTCTATACAAGATAATGGATTAGGTATTTCAAAAGAAAATTTAAAACGTATCTTTGAAAAGTTTTACAGGGTTCCCACCGGGAATATCCATAACGTTAAAGGTTTCGGCCTGGGACTTGCCTACGTAAAAAAGATCGTAGAGGACCACGGCGGGACTATTACAGCTGAAAGTGAATTAAATACAGGAACTAAATTTGAAATATTTTTACCTTTTAAAAGTACCAAGGAATGGAAAAAGAATATAAAATTCTCCTGACCGAAGATGACGAGAACTTAGGCATGCTGCTTCGCGAATATCTTGAAGCAAAAGGCTATGAAACCGATCTTCTGCCCGATGGCGAACAAGGCTATGAAGCTTTCATGAACAAAAAATACGACGTTTGTATTTTTGATGTGATGATGCCAAAAAAAGATGGCTTTACATTGGCCAAAGAAATCAGAATGGTGAACACAGAGGTTCCCATCATTTTCCTGACTGCCAAATCAATGAAAGAAGATATCTTTCAGGGCTTTAAGATTGGAGCTGATGATTACATTGCCAAGCCATTCAGCATGGAAGAATTGTTGTTTCGCATTGAAGCCATTCTGCGCCGCACAAAAGGTGGTCTGGCCAATCAGGAAGTATTTCAGCTCGGCAAATACAAATTTGACACCCAGAAGCAGCAACTTATAGACAGTGAAAAAGTGGTTAAACTTACCACCAAAGAATCTGAACTGTTGAAATTACTTTGCAACAATGCAAACAAAGTTTTGGAAAGAAATTTTGCTCTGAAAACAATTTGGGTTGACGATAATTACTTCAATGCCCGTAGCATGGATGTTTATATTACTAAACTGAGGAAGCATCTGAAAGATGAGCCTTCGGTTGAAATAATAAATGTTCACGGCAAAGGTTACAAACTCGTTCTCTAAGTTTTCCTAAAAGGTCAGCGAGGAAATATTTCAGAATTACCGGTTCGGTGTCTCAGGGCATTACGGACCGGATATTTTTGTTTTATTGCCTATACATAATACTCCGTTAAACTTTTACAAATGACTGATAATAAATGCTTTGAACAACGACAGCAAATGGCTGCAACTCTTTAATAATAAAAGCTTTGCGTCTTTCAGAATCCGTAGCTTCAGCGTAGGGTTTCTTTGTGTCTCTCAGGATCTGTAGCTTCAGCGAAGGATTACTCTGCGTTTTAAGCTTTTTTTAACAGACTATTGTATGCAGAGAATGAATGTAAACTCAATTTGAAAGAAAAGCTAAAAACAGAGAACCCCATATCTATACCTCCAATTATCCGGCGACTTTTAACGGCTGTTAGACAACTGTTTCTTTCTTCTGTTACCTTTCCGGCACAAACCTCTGTCCGGTTCTTTATTTCCTAAAGTTATTCCGAGGCCAGCTTCAAACCAGTTTGAGCGCAGATCACCAATAGTTTCACTATTTGACTGAAGATTGTAATTATAGCGTCCCTCAAGAAACATTACAACACGTCCCAGCGAAAAACCAAAATCAATACCCCCCGACAGACCAAATAAATTGGTCTGATCATATACCATCTCAGCATCATGGTCCAGAATTATCTGAAGGTACGAACCCAGGTTTAAGGAAAGAATAGTGCTTCCGATGGGAAAACTAAACCGGCTAAAGAAAGGGGTGTGAATATAATCGAATGAATAATCTGTTGTTTCTGAGGAATAGGAGAGCTTGGAATAATTGACTTCAACCATAAGTCCCTTATTTTTATCATCCACAAGAATATATTTTGCTCCAATCAGAGGACCCATGAATAGTTGTTCTTCACCCTCATCACCCAGAAATGAATAATTTGCGTTTACAGCCGACCTGACACCGAATCCTGAACGAAATTCGCCATTCGACTGACTAAAAACATTAACCACTCCAAGACCAAAGAAGCAAATAATTAAAAACAGATTTTTCATTATTCTATTATTTAAATCAGTCCTGCATTCATTTGCAGGATTGTGAAAATTTCAAGAAAATTATGCTCCCGGCATTAATCCAGTTTCAACACTTCAAGAAATGCTTTTTGTGGCACTTCCACATTACCAACCTGCTTCATCCGTTTCTTTCCCTTTTTCTGCTTTTCCAGAAGTTTCCGTTTTCTGGAAATATCTCCACCATAACATTTGGCAGTAACATCCTTCCTAAGGGCTTTGACCGTTTCGCGGGCAATTATTTTAGTGCCAATGGCAGCCTGAATAGCCACATCAAACTGCTGCCTTGGAATAAGTTCCTTCAGTTTTTCACACATCCGCCGTCCCAATGTATAAGCATTATCCACATGTGTTAAAGTGGACAGCGCGTCAACCGGCTCTCCGTTAAGAAGCATATCCAGACGGGCGAGTCTGGTAGTGCGGTAACCGGTGGTAAAATAATCAAATGAGGCATACCCTTTTGAAATGCTTTTAAGTTTATCATAAAAATCAAACACAATCTCAGCAAGAGGCATGTCAAAACTCAGCTCAACACGATCGGAGGTAAGATAATGCTGGCTGACCAGTTCACCACGTTTGCCCAGACAAAGCGTCATAATGGCTCCGGTAAAATCAGACCTTGAAATAATTTGAGCCTTAATAAAAGGTTCTTCCACATAGTCTATAACCGTTGGTTCGGGCAATCCTGAAGGATTATGAACTTCAACAATCTCTCCCTGCCTGGTATGGACCCTATAAGGAACATTGGGAACAGTTGTGATCACATCCATGTTGAACTCACGCTCAAGCCGTTCCTGCACAATTTCCATATGCAGCATGCCCAGAAATCCACATCTGAATCCAAAGCCCAGAGCAAGTGATGACTCGGGCTGAAAGGTCAGAGAAGCATCATTCAGCTGCAATTTTTCTATGGCAGTCCGCATATCTTCATAATCTTCAGTATCAATGGGATAAACACCTGCAAATACCATTGGTTTTACCTCTTCAAAACCAGCAATGGCTTTATCGCAAGGCCTCGCTACATGCGTGATGGTGTCGCCCACTTTCACTTCCTTGCTGGTTTTTATTCCTGAAATGATATATCCAACATCGCCAGTGCTTAAAACATCACGCGCCACCATTCCGAGCCTCAGATATCCGATTTCATCAGCAGTATATTGTTTGCCGATATTAACAAACTTCACCTTATCACCTTTCCGGATTTCACCGTTGGCAACTTTGAAATAAGCAATGATTCCACGAAAATTATTAAATACAGAATCGAAAATCAGTGCCTGTAATGGTGCCTTTGGATCACCAACCGGCGGCAGCACCCTTTCCACAATGGCTTCCAATATTTCGTCCACACCTGCGCCTGTTTTTCCACTGGCGCGTATAATATCACTCCGGTCACATCCGATCAGTTCAATAATCTGGTCTTCCACTTCTTCAGGCATGGCACTGTCCATATCCATTTTATTCAGAACCGGAATAATGGTCAAATCGTGATCTACAGCCTGATACAAATTACTTATGGTCTGTGCCTGAATACCCTGGGTCGCATCCACAATGAGCAAGGCCCCTTCGCATGCAGCGATGGAACGCGAAACTTCATAAGAGAAATCAACGTGACCAGGTGTATCAATAAGATTCAGTGTAAAAATTTCATCACCTTTGGGATATTGCATCTGTATGGCATGACTTTTTATGGTAATGCCCCGCTCCCGCTCCAAATCCATACTATCCAGAGTCTGCTCCTGCAACTCTCGGTCGGTTACCGTCTTGGTACGTTCCAGCAACCTGTCGGCCAAAGTACTTTTACCATGGTCTATATGAGCAATAATGCAAAAATTCCTAATATGCTTCATGAATATTTTAATTTTCAAAAGGACAAAAAACCTTCCGGATATATTTCCTGTTTCAAGGGGCAAAGATATTCATTTAATAGCTTATATCCACAGGTCATTAATAATCTTTAAAACAACATTCAGCAGAATAAATTTCATGTCAATCATTACATGAGGATTATTATCATATTATCAGAGAGCCATCAGACATCAGTTTGAGTAAGGGAACCAAAAATCTCAAGCATTTTACAGATGCCGGACACGACCTGCTAAAGTCGATGCTTTTTTATTATATTGCTATAATGTCCGCTTCAGTTGGCCATTTAATATGAATCCTGATCAGAAAAAATACCTGCTTTGCAAAAAAAACATACTCAAACCCTTGAAATTTCGTAAATTTGTCTTAACCTGGTCTATTCATAAGTTTTCGTCATGAGATGTTCAAATACCAATAAATACAGGTAACCGCAAAGAAAATTGATGCAGGGAATAATGAATTATTTTCAAGGCAATTTTATTAAGGACGCCTGTATTTAGCCGGCAGTTGAACATCGTAATAGATAATTTGTGAATAGTCCAGGATAAAATAGGACCTCAGAAAAACAAACATACATGTATAAAATAATCGTGACCGGCTGTGCCGGATTTATTGGCTCTCATCTTACGGAGGCTCTACTGGAAGAGGGACATACAGTAACGGGAATTGACAATTTTGATCCTTTTTATGACAAGGCAATTAAAAAATCAAATCTTGAAAATTTTATTGCTCACTGTAATTTTAGTTTTTTTGAGAATGATCTGACAAACGAAAAAACAACCTCCGAAATTTTCTCCAAGGGTGCAGATGTGGTGGTACACCTGGCAGGCAAAGCGGGTGTGCGTCCCAGCATAGACGAGCCACAGAGCTACCTCGATCATAACATCACAGCTACCCGGGTAGTACTAAATGCGATGCATCAGAACAATATTAAAAAGTTCGCTTTTGCAAGTTCTTCGTCGGTTTATGGCAACAATCCGGAAACCCCTTGGCACGAAAACCTGAATGTGGATAATCCAATTTCTCCCTATGCATTTTCAAAAAAAGCATGCGAACTGCTAAATCATACCTGGCATCATCTCTACAATATAGATGTTGTCAACATGCGATTTTTTACCGTTTATGGTCCTCGTCAACGCCCGGATCTGGCTATCCATAAATTCACAAAAATGATGTATGAAGGCAGTC
>JBEPWN010000088.1:0-8408 GCA_041642395.1 Marinilabilia sp.
TTTTTTTGTGGTCTGCAAATATTATTGACTGTCAATGTTATGGTATTTGTGAACAGTCATGTTGTGGTTAGTCAAAAGTTTGATGGCTGTTGCTGGCAATTTGGATCATTTTTTCATACTGTTCGGGTGTAAGATCCTGAAAGTAATAATGTGCCGGGTTTACCGGACGTCCTTTAACTCTTACTTCATAATGCAGGTGCGGGGCAGTCGATTTTCCGGTGTTGCCTACTTTGCCTATTACATCACCACGTTTTACTTTTTGTCCTTTTTTCACATTGAATGAATGCATGTGTGCATAAACAGTGGAATAACCAAATCCATGATCAACTTCAAGATGATTGCCATAACCCCCATGCGAGCGAATAATCCGCTTAATAACACCATCACCTGTTGAATAGATTTCTGTGCCTTCCGGGGCTGAATAGTCCATGCCTTCATGAAATTTCTTAACTTTGTAAATAGGGTCTATTCGCCAACCAAATCCGGAAGCCGTTCTTCTCAGGTCTTTGTTGGAAATAGGCTGAATTGCCGGAGTGCAACGCAACATTTCTTCCTTGCGCAGCGTAAGGTCGATAATTTCATCATATGATTTGCTCTGAACGTAGAGTTGCTTCATGATGATATCCAGTTTTTCTGCTGTGTTGATAACAAGATCTGCATTGTTCAGGTTTTCGAGATGTTTGTATCTGTCCATACCCCCAAAACCTGCACGCCGTATGGAATTTGGGATGGAATCAGCCTGGTAAATAACGCGGTAAATATTTTCATCCCTTTGTTGTATGTCGTCAAGTACAACTTGTATTTGTTGAAGTTTATTGTCTAATATTTCATACTGCGATTGCATGCGTGAGTTTTCCCGGACCAATCGTTTTTCTTGGGGACTGTCGAAAAAATAAGAGTAACCCAAAAAATAAAAAACGCCCAAAACAGCAGAGAACATGGTATAACTAAAGATGCGACGGAGAAGGTAACCTGCTCCGGTTTCAATGGGGTCGTAACTTAACGTTTCAGAGTTGTATTTGTACTTTACTTTTGACATAGAATAACATTTTGTTGTCCAAAAATAGAAAAAAATGTTTTCAACACCTATTTATTAGACGAATAATCTAATTTTGTGGCCTGAGATAATTTTCACAACCTTGTATTTTTGTTATGCCGGCATTAAATTTTTGGTCTCTTCAGGTAATTGCACTTGATTGGCATTTAGTTTTTTATGATATATATTTAAGGTGTTTGGTGTTAATTTTTGACACAGTATAATACGAGTGTAAATAAAAAAAGTTTTATTTTTTTGGTTAAATGGTATTTTTACCTCAATTTTTTTAATGAACATTATATGATCGCATCTCAAGTACGACAAAGATTCTTTGATTTTTTTAAATTAAAAGAGCACGTTATTGTTCCCTCTGCTCCTATGGTGGTAAAAAATGACCCAACTCTTATGTTTACCAATGCCGGAATGAACCAGTTTAAAGATATCTTTCTGGGCAACAGGGATCCCGCTCATTCCCGGGTGGCAAATTCCCAGAAGTGTCTGCGTGTTTCCGGTAAACATAATGATTTAGAAGAGGTTGGCCATGATACTTATCATCACACCATGTTCGAGATGCTTGGAAACTGGTCTTTTGGTGATTATTTTAAAACACAGGCTATTGACTGGGCCTGGGAATTTTTGACCAGCGAATTGGGCGTGGATAAAAATCGACTGTACGCCACTATATTTGAAGGTGACAGCACTGATGGAGTGGATCGTGATGTGGAAGCATTGGACTGTTGGAAAAAATATTTGCCTGCGGATCGCATCCTTAATGGAAACAAGAAAGATAATTTTTGGGAGATGGGTGATGCCGGACCTTGTGGTCCTTGCTCTGAAATCCATATTGACCTCCGAAGTGATGATGAAATAAGTAAAAAGCCCGGTGGTGACCTTGTAAATCATGATCATCCTGAAGTTATTGAGATATGGAATCTGGTTTTTATTCAGTATAACAGGAAAGCCGGTGGTGAACTTACTGCTTTGCCCAAAAAGCATGTCGATACCGGGATGGGGTTTGAGCGCCTTTGCAGGGTGCTTCAGAATAAATCGTCCAATTACGATACAGATATTTTTCAGCCCATCATACAGCAGATTGCTGTTCTGACAGGTGTGAAATACGGAACTCAACAAGAATCGGATATTGCCATGCGCGTGATTGCGGACCACATCCGTACCGTTGCTTTTTCTATCACCGACGGGCAGTTGCCGTCAAACAATAAAGCCGGATATGTGATTCGTCGCATTCTACGAAGGGCGGTACGGTACGCATATACTTTTCTGGATGTTCGCCGTCCTTTTCTTAGTGGTTTGCTGCCGGCACTTATTGAAACAATGGGAAATGCTTATCCCGAGTTGAAATCTCAACACGAATTGATCGATAAAGTTGTATATGAGGAGGAGGAGTCATTTCTCAAAACCCTTTCTACCGGTATCTCTTTACTCGAAAAAATTATTGAGGATACTAAAAGTAAAGATTACAAAGTTGTGAATGGAAAAGTGGCTTTCGAGTTGTATGATACTTTTGGTTTCCCACTCGATTTAACTGAGTTAATACTGGCCGAAAGAGGCTTGGTTGTAAACCGTCGCGAATTTGAAAAAGAAATGGAAGCTCAGAAGTCGCGTGCCCGTAATGCAGCTTCTGTAGAGACCGGCGACTGGATTGTATTGCGTAAAGATGAAGAGGAGGAGTTTGTGGGATATGATTTTCTGGAAACCAATGTGTATATCACGAGTTACCGGAAAATGAAAGTTAAAAACAAAGAACAGTTTCAACTGGTTTTTAATATTACTCCGTTTTATGCCGAAAGCGGCGGTCAGGTGGGTGATTCGGGATATATTTCCAATGGTGCGGAAAATATCAATATTCTGGATACTAAAAAAGAGAATGAACTGATCATTCATATCGCTGATATACTGCCCAAAGATATGGATTCTGTATTTAAAGCAGTTGTCGATTCGCATAAGCGCCGGCGTTCGGCGAGTAATCATTCAGCAACACACCTTTTGCATTCGGCACTTCGGGAATTGCTGGGAACACATATTGAACAAAAGGGCTCATTGGTACATCCCGATTATCTGCGGTTCGATTTTTCTCATTATCAGAAAGTAACTCCCGATGAGGTTCGCCAGATTGAACGATTGGTCAATGCCGGCATCAGGGCCAATTCCACTGTGGAGGAACATCGTGAAGTTCCTTTGGATCAGGCCCGGGAAATGGGTGCTATGGCTTTGTTTGGCGAGAAATACGGTGATGTTGTGCGGACCATAAGTTTTGGTGATTCTGTAGAATTATGCGGTGGAACACATGTGAAGGCCACCGGAGAAATTGGCTTTTTCAGAATTGTCAGTGAAGGTTCTGTATCGGCCGGAATCAGGCGTATCGAAGCAGTAACAGCTGAAAAGGCTGAAGAACTGGCTTATAGCCATAATGATCTGATCGAAGAGATTGCATCTATGGTGAAGAGCAAAGGACAATTGCAAAAAAGCATTGAAAATATTATTCAACAGAATTCACTGCTATCCTCGCAACTTGATGCCCTGAAGCAGAACTTAATGAAGGCAGAGAAGCAAATCATCATTGAGGAGGCCCGCGAAATAAACGGGGTAAGGGTGGTCTCTAAAATTGTTAAGTCTGAGCTTGGTGGTAATCTGAAAGACCTTGCTTTTCAATTGCGTAATGATATTGGTGACGACATGGTGGCGGTATTGGGTGCCGATGTTAACGGGAAGCCCCAACTGGCTGTTATTTTATCGGACAAGCTGGCCACTGTCGGAAAAATGAATGCAGTTGAGTTGATTCGCAGCATCGCCAAAGAAATACAAGGCGGTGGAGGGGGGCAGCCTTTCTTCGCAACAGCCGGGGGGAATAATGTTGGGGGACTCGAAAAAGCAATTGAACTGGCCAATCAATTGATTGAGAATAAACTGGCATAATTTCGGTTAAAGTTACCGGAAATTTCTCAGTCGGTCGAGGATTGAGAATATAAGGATTAACAATAAAATATGATGGCTTGTACATATCATCAGGGGGTACCGGATGAAAAATTGCGTATATTGTAATACTGCTAAACTCAATAGTCCGTTAAAAAAAAGCTTAAACGCAAAGACACAAAGACGCAAAGTTTTTATTATCAAAGAGTTGAAGTAATTTATTGTTATTTTTAAAACCATTTATTAATTAGGCACTTGCAAAAGTTTAACGGAGTATTGAAACTGATATTTATACTTATAGCCAAGAAGATATGGAAAAATCGTTGGAAACAATTGCAACTTTCAGCTTTGCACCCGAAATGGGGCTGGTTCGAAGCAAACTTGAATCTGAAGGGATTGAATGTTTCGTGAAGGACGAATTGACCTCTCAAACTTATATCCAAAGTGCTGTGGGAGGCATGAAACTTCAGGTTCGCTCCGAAGATGCTGATCGTGCCCGCGAAATTGTTCACCAAATGGGAGTGTTTGAATCACCTGTCGAGAAACATTCCGGAATGAATGCTTTTGAACGTTTTTCCAGGCGCATGCCATTGATTGGAAGTATGAGTCTGGCAGTGCGTTTTTTTGCTTTGCTGGTGCTGATTGCAGTCGTTTTATCCGCTGTTTATATGATGTTGGTGCTATAGACAATAATCGCTAGTTCCGATCGGGATTAGATTTATGTAAATCAGTCATAGTTTTTAGTCAATAATGGGGATTTCAAATACTGACATACCCAAAAACCTAATAAAATCATATAAGCATATTGTATCACATTGAAAAGCAACTTAATAATACTGATGTTGTCTTAAATTTAACAGAGATATTCTTTGGGTGTCTTAATTTTCTGAAAAGATTGATGTGTTTGTGAAATCGTTGAAAGAAGTACCTGATTTTAAACGATTGTGGCTCTTTTTTTGGCGCAATCCCGATTTGCTGATGGCAGCCAAAGCCACAATCGTTATGGCTGTGGTTGTTGTTCCACTTGAGATACTCGGTCTTTCATTTTTTGCCGTATCGCTTGCATTGGGGATTTTGGCCGGTGCCTTGTCTGAAACTGACGATCATCCCCGGGGTCGGATAAAATCCCTGACTCTTAAAGTTGTTAGTTTTGGTGTTGCCAGTCTTTCGGTAGAATTATTGCGCCCCTGGCCGGTTTGGCTGGGTATTGGACTGGGGTTTTCCACCATAGTATTTATTCTTGCCGGAGGGGCGGGGGAGCGTTACCGCGGGGTAACATTTGGTGCTATTTTAGTGGGAATATATACTATGATTGGTGCTGAGATTAGTCCGGCCTGGTACTGGCAACCTCTTTTGCTTGCAGGGGGAGCACTTATTTATGGAGTGGTATCTCTTTTTCTTTTATATCTTCGGCCGTATCGGCTGTTGGATGAACAGTTGGGGCGTGGCTACATTGCTCTGGCCCGCTATCTTGATGAAAAATCCCGTTTGTTTCCCAGCGATGAGCAAATGCAGGGTGACATTAGGTCCAAGCTTGCACTGCTTAATGTTGAGGTGGTTACCAGTCTCGAGCGAATAAAGGAGGTATTAAACAGCTACCGCGATGCGATGAAAGATGATAGAGCTTTGGGCCCCTGGTTTCATTACTTCATGGTTTTACAGGAACTACATGAACGGGCTGCATCCAGTCATGAACGCTACGAGCTACTTAGTAACGACAAAAAAAGGCGGGATATCGTGGAAATTTCAGGCCAGGTTTTGCATGAACTGTCACGCGCTGCCCTTCGGTTTTCGAAGAGTCTGCTGACCGGGGTGCCTTATGAGCACCCCGTTTCGCTTAAATGGATTGTGGCATCACTAACTCATCAACTCGAAGCACATAATCTTGAAAGTATTCATCCGTTGAGGCTTCTTGTGACCAATCTGGTAAGAGCAAATGCATCTTTTCAGAGGCTCAGTATTGTGCCTGAAGAAGCTATGCTGCCCCGTCTGTCGCATGACCAACGTTCATTCCGGAGCAAATTCAAGGATCAGCTGAACTTTGAACATCCACGGATGCGTTATGCAATACGCCTGGCATTGAGTTTTTGTCTGGGTTATGCCATTAGTGAAATGTTTAATGTTGATAAGGGGGAATGGATTGTGCTGACCATCCTGTTTGTTTTGCAGCCCACCTACAGTGCTACACGACGGCGTCTTTTTCAACGGGTTTTGGGCACACTTACCGGTGTTGTGGTTGGGGTGCTTGTAGTAAAGTTGTTAACTTTGCCGGGCCAGGTATTGTTAATGCTTCTTTCGGCATACTTCTTTTTTGCCTGGCTCAAAAGAGAGTATTCTTTCTCTGTTGCCTTTATTACCATTTTTGTATTGTGTGCTTTTAATCTGGTTTCCAGTGAAGGGGTGGCTTTAATGTTTCCGCGGCTTACTGATACTCTCATTGGGGCTTTTCTTGCATTGGGTGTGGTGCGATTGTTGTGGCCCCAATGGCAGTATAAAAAATTACCGGGACTGTTGTTTAATGCACTTGAAAAGAATACAAATTATTTTCGTGTTATTCTTGATGAATATAAAGGTCTCTCTTCGGAGGATGATCTGCAATATCGCATTGCACGCCGGGAAGCTCATCAGGCTGATAACGCGCTTGCACTTGCCTGGCAGGATGTTCAGTCCGAACCCCGCAAGTACCGCAAGTTTCGTCAGCAGGCTTACAATCTCACCTACTTAAATCATGCTCTGTTGTCTTTTATTTCTGCGTTTGGTGCCCATCGAGAAAAAAGCGATCAGTCCGGAACAGAGTTGTTTGCATTGGGAAATGAAATTCTTGGTGTTTTTGGCAATAATGAAATTGATAAACATCAAAAAAAAGAGGGTTTTACTTCGATAATTAATCAAATACATGAGCAGCTGCAAAAAGAAGAACCTTTGCCGTACCGGCAACAATTTATTTTGTTGTATAATATTGCTGTAACGGGTCGTCAACTACTTGATAGATCATATTTTATATCAAAATAAGGCTATAGTTTACTTTTTCTTCAGCAAGTCCTAGTTATTCCTGTGAAAAGATTAATGAATATGGTCTTTCTATGGATTGTTCAAGTTCACTTAGTCCGATGTTACGGCTGAACCGGAATGTTTCCCGGCCATCAAATAATACAAGTATTGTCGGGACAGCAAAAACGCGGTTTTGTGCAGAAACTTCACTTTGCTTAATAGTATCGCTGTAATACATTTTCATCCGCGGAAATTTATTGGATAGTAATTCCTTTACGCGCGGCTTCAGAACTTTACAAACCGAACACTGCTCATGTGAGAAATACACCAGTACGGCAGTTTCATTATTTACAATTTCGTTGAAATGATCGAGTGAGTGAATTGTGTTCATATCTTTGTATTCAAATTTTGATTTTATGCTTCTGGTTTTTTAATATCTTCAGTCCGTTAAAAAAAAGCTTAAACGCAGAGTAATCCTTCGCTGAAGCTACGGATTCTGAAAGACGCAAAGTTTTTATTCTTAATGAGTTGCAGTTATTTGTTGGTGTTTTTCAAACTATTTAATATCAGGTACTTGCAAAAGTTTAATGGAGTATTGTTATTAAATACCAACTAAGAACTTCAAGCTACTGCTTTCTAACTTTCTAACTTTCCACTGTTTTTATCCACACCCTTTGCTCCATGCCCCATGCCCTTTGCTCCATGCTTTTAACCTTTTCACCCCTCAGTCCTTTGATAATTGCTCATTGATAATTGCTCATTGATAATTGATAATTGTTCATTGATAATTGTTCATTGATCATCCTTGACCAATACTACCGCATAAGCCGAAATTCCTTTCCCTTCACCCACGAATCCCAGTTTCTCGGTGGTTGTTGCTTTGATGGATATTTGAGAAATATCGACATTCATAATCTGTGCCAGCACTTCCTGCATTTTTGATATGTGGGGATTGATCTTCGGACTTTGAAGGCAAATGGTGGCATCCATATTTTCAAGGTCGTACTGCTTTTCGCGGATAAGCTTCATGGTGCGGGAAAGTAGTATCTTGCTGTCAATTCCTTTTAATTCAGGATCGGTATCCGGGAAATGATGCCCGATATCACGTAAATTCAGAGATCCAAGCAGAGCATCACAAATGGCATGTATCAGAACGTCACCATCCGAATGGCCGACAGATCCTTTTTCAAAAGGAATTTCAATGCCTCCGATCCATAATTTATATCCTTCTGCCAGTTGATGAACATCATAGCCCATCCCTATACGTATCGACATATCTTTATTTTTGATGGCAAAATTACAAAAAAAAGCCGGACACTTTAATGACCGGCCTGTAAAGGTATTAGGTTCACTGATTATTTTCCCATCACTTGATCCAGGTCAAGCCCCAGCGTAAACCTCACGGTATTGGCAAGTGGATTGTTTTGCACCACCGGAATGATGTATGATG
>JBEPWN010000089.1:0-8381 GCA_041642395.1 Marinilabilia sp.
GCTTTCCGGGGTCATTCTGAACCACGAAATGCTCAATGCTGATAATTTCATTGCGCGGCAGTTTAAAAACATCAGCAACTGTATTAATGATGGCCATACGTTGCTCTGTAAACTTATGATCGGCATTCACAAGTTCGTACAATCGAACCAGAACCACCACTTTCTGATCGCGATTGAGTTGCTTGTTGATTTTTTTACAAATACCAAGAATCCTTACTGAATCCTTCATTGAGGTAAGACGAACCTTACCCTCCTCTTCATCTTTTCCACTTTTTGAATCCGTCGAATGTTTCAGAAACAAAGCATAATATTCCTCTACAGCTTCAGAATCGAGCTGTTGCCTTAGAAAAGTAAGAACGTACTCAGTTTCATTAGATTCAACTCCCCCGTCTTGTTTGGCAATAAGTCCAAACAATTGCATTAGTGCTTTTAGTATTTCTTCACTCATCGATCAATAAAAAAGTGGGTTGGCGAAAAAAGATTATTCGGTATATAGTACATAATCAAAGGGAATATCGACTATATCGGCATATTCTTCACCAGCTTCGAGCATATCCTCCTCATCTTCATGATAATGCCATTTTACAACAACCTCTTTCCCACTTTCAACGATCTCTTCAAACTTTAGAAGGATATCAAGAATCACTTTAGAAGAAGCCGTATTAAAGTATTCAAGTTTGAAACCAAATTCGGTATGATCATTGGGATCTTCGGCATATTGATCAATCCATTCGAGAATGGGTTCATAAAACATGTTAACGTCCTCGGGCAGCGACCGTCCTGAAATTTCAAATTGCCCGCTGGCTTTGTCCAGAATAACGAAAGGGGTATCGTCGGTTCCCTGTATGTTTATAACGTCCATATTATTTAAAATTTTATCAGTTTCTTTTAATGGTAGAGGTGAGAATAAAGAAAGATACTTCCTCATTCAATTCTTTAAACTGGTAAGACAATTTACTTCCCGTTTTTTTTGCAATATCAATAAGTCCAAGGCCGGCACCGCCTTTTTCAGAAATCTTGGATTCCATGATCTGCTGTTTGTAAAGAGTAGAAAGCCCGGCCTTATCGAGGCTGTTGATATGCTCAAGACTTTCGGTAAGTCCTGCCACCCTGAAATTGCGAATCACATTTCCGGTAATGATCTTATAGTTTTCTTCACCACGGCTAACCATAACAATTCCACGCCGCTCTTCAGATTCATCTTCGGAGAGAGTGTCGGCATGCTTACTGATATTCTGGAGGCATTCTACCATTACGTTAAATACCTTTTTCTGCACCTGGTTCGACTCTGCAGTCTTGGCCATATTTTTTTCGGTGAGTGAGGTGAAAGTTTTGGTTATTTCCTGGGTAACTTCACCCTCATAAACCAAATTAATTTCGTTGGTTTTCATCGTTTTGTAGAGTTGATATGCAAACTCCAGAAAACGATGACTTTCAATTTCTTTACTCATAGTGTATAAGGTCTTTTTACAATGTAAATATAATTACAATTCAATTCCTATCAATAAAACATCATCAACTTGTTTTTCGGTACCCATCCATTCGTAAAATGTTTTTGGAAAGTACCGGGCATAATGAGCCATTGTATAATTGGCATCCATTGTCAGAGCTTCCCGCATTCTTCGCGGCTGAAACTTCTTCCTGTCGGGTCCTCCCATCTGATCGGGTAATCCATCCGAAAAAATAAATATTTTATCTCCTGTCTGGTACTCAATGGAATGATTTTCAAACTCTTTTTCTTTCTTTTTGGGCAAAGGTGCTCCACCAATTCCTTTGCGGGTACCCTGATATTCAATCAATTCTCCGTTACGCATCAAGAATAATGGCCTGTGAGCCCCACAAAAATCCAGCATCTGCTTCTCGGGTTCTATCTTACAAAAAGCAATATCCATTCCATCACGGCCTTTTGATCCTTCCTGATCTTGTTTTAATGCTTTACGCACTTCCAGATGAAGTTGTTCGGTTATTTCTGCGGCAGACAAATGCGGATTGGCACTAACAATATTATTAAGGAGGAAATAACCAATAAATGAAAGCAAGGCCCCCGGTACACCGTGTCCTGTACAATCTACGGCTGCTACATACAAAACATTATCTTTTTCCAGAAACCATGGAAAGTCGCCACTCACCACGTCTTTTGGTCTGTAAAAAATAAAAGAACGAGGTAAATAATTTTGCAAATAACTGGTATCAGGTAGTATTGAACTTTGAATTCGTTGAGCATAATTAATGCTGTCAGATATTTTCTTGTTTTTGTCTTTTATATCAGCCTCAATTTTCTTAAACTCAGTCATGTCGTGGGAAACAAACAAAACCGATTCCAACTCTCCTTCATCATTAAGTTCGGGTATTCCTTTAATTTCCATAATCCTTTCACCATCGTCGATGGCAACCTTCACTTCCGAAATAATGGTTCTCTGCTCCTCTTTCATATCCGAAAGCGTCTGATCTACATAATCCACAAAACGACTGTCAATTTCCAGATCATTAACCCTCTTCTTAATGATAGCGGCCGCCGGAAGACCAACAAACCTTGCCACAGCCGGATTCACATACACCAGTTTACCCATTATATTAATGCGCATGATCATATCGGGACTGTTTTCCGACAAGCTCTGCATGCGGCTTTTCATCTGTTCTTCTTTCTCAGCCCGTTTTCGTTCGGTGATATCCTGTGTATTAAAAATAATCCCTTTTATCGCGGGATCATGTAAGAGATTTTTCCCCTTGGTTTCAAGAAAAAGTTTTTCGCCGTTTTTTCTCAAATAAGTATACTGTGCCATTTGCTCTCCTCCCGGCGTTTGGAGCAGATACTGAAAAAGATTATTAATGGTCCGGTATCCGCGGGGTGTGAGCAAATCCGGGTCCATGCCGGCAATTTTATCATCATCGTTGTAACCCAGAATTCTTTTTACCGAGGGGCTTTCAAAAACAAGTTGCTGATCTTCATCATAAATAGAGATAAATTCGGAAGCATTCGTCAGTAGCGCTTCAAGCCTCTTTTGAGCATGGGCAACCTCCTGAACCTGTGATTCAAGAAGCTGATTCGATTTTTCAAGTTCATCCTGCGTTTCGAGCATCTCCTGAGCATTTCGGCGGAGCTGATCCTCATTTACCTGAAGGGTTTTAGTAAGCTCTTGCGATTCCTGCAGTAAATGCTCTGTACGGGCAGCGATTTTAAGATTATAGATAGTCTGTCCAATGGTAGCCGCAACTTCTTCAACATAAGCAAGATGTTTATTCTCCAGCTTGCTTTTCAGAAAAGCTATTTCCACAACTCCCTGCAATTCCTGTTCTTTCATCAATGGAATGATCAGAAGCGATTTGGGTTTGGATTCCCCAAGGAGGCCGGACGTGACAGACCAATAGTCTTCAGGAATTTCAGTACGATAAATAATTTGTTCCTCATAAGCAGCAGCTCCCACCAGCCCTTTGCCAATTTTGAATTCATCATATTCAAAACGCTGACGGTTGTATGCATACATTGCACTCCGTTTGAGAACACCGTCTTCAAGAAGATATAATGCACCCTGAATGGCACCCAGGTATTCAATAAAAGCTTTTAAAACGGCAGGTGTAAGATCAGTAATAACATGATGTATCCGAAGCAGATCGGACATACGCGCTTTACCGCGAGAAATATAATTTTCTTCGTCTTCTTTTTGACGGGCACTTCGGATACTGTTTCCGAGATCAAGCAAAACAGCAGCAAGCTGATCATTATTATCGCCTGGCTCCAATTCTTCCCGGCTGTCTTTAAGCTGTGATGCAAGCTCAATATTATGAGTTATCCTGTTTTTAAGTTCGTATATGAGGCTCCGGTATCCGGCGGTTTTCAATTTGATATAATTACGAACCAATATCATGACAAAAGGAATGGAAATAATAAAAAAATCCACAACCCACACAAGCCACCAGGTATGTAATGATAATATATTAAAAAAACTAAATGCTTTTTGCTGGATCGACAAAAACCCACCCCAGACAATCAACAGAAACAAAAAAATAAAAACAAGCAGATAAAGACGCTCCCTCACGGAGAGAACGTCAATAAAGAACCATTTCCTGATTGTTTTATATGTTCGCTTGTATAAATTCATTATCTGTTTTTATCCAATTCTATAATATATCCCGGGCCGTAAGTTGTTCCATTACCTCCGGCCAGAGGCGTTGTATATCAGCTTCCCTGAAAGACATAAGCTCAATAAGCCTTGTACAATCATTGTTTTTCACTACGGGGAGCATGTACAAAAAATAGTGGTTGCTATCTCCAAGCCCCGAATTAACCGGAACATAATCCTCCGGAATTTCTTCAATTAATGTAGGTTTACCATCAGCTACAGCCTGACCATGAAGTCCTTCATTCGCTTCGAAAGAGTCCGGCACAAAGCCTTCAGGAAGTCCGTAAGTAGCTTCTACGATAAAGCTCCCCGAGGGTTCCTCTTTTTTGAACAAGACCACTGCCATTCCATGAAATAATTCGGATAACATGTGAAGTAAATGGTGTTTATCCTGATAAACTCTTTCATCAGAAGTTAATTTTCCGATGATCTGATCCTGGTAAGTCTTAAAATGTAAAGACTCATTCTGATCCTTTTCAAATCCTTCAATTATATCCTGTAACTTTTCGATCTTATGATTGTATTTCCGGCTTTTCTCATCCGATGAAGCCTGCAACAAAGAAAGACGTTGCCTAAGCTTTTCATTGTTTTTATCACTCAAAAATATTGCTGCCAGAAAAAAAAGAAAAGCAAGAAATTCAATAACATAATAAACCGCTCCGGGATGCTCATCTAAAAAAATATTTTTGAACAGGAGCAACAAAAAAGCAGTCCCCCCGATCAGAAACAGCCACCTTTGAAAATTCGTATTATAAAATATTTGTTTGCTCATAGCACTATTTTTAGGAACACAATTCAATCAACCAGTCCATTCAGAACAGCAACAATATCGTCGGGTTTTAATATCTGATCGGGCTTAAAAAGCTTTAGCACAGATTGGGGCATTGTATCAACATCACAACTTGATGGATCCTGCACAATGGTATATCCCTTCCTGTCAAAAATACTTTTCATTCCCAAAGCACCATCTTTATTTGCTCCTGTTAAAATAATACCCAGTGTTTTCTCCCGAAAAGCATAGGCGGCGGAGGAAAAAGCATAGTCAATGGACGGCCTGCTATGATTATGTACCTCTTCGGTAGATAATGAGAGCGTACTGTCAAACTCAACGAAAAGATGATAGTTGGAGGGAGCCAGCATGGCCACTCCAGGCTTGAGTTTATCCTTATCGAAAGGTTCGACAACATTTATATTAGACTTCATATTGAGCCCTTCAACCAGGCCCGACCGAACGTGTTTAAGCCGGTGAAGGCATAAAACCAATGGCAGAGGAAATCCAGGGTCAAGATGCGACAATATTTTTGACACAACTGAAAAACTTCCAGCCGAGCCTCCAATGACAACAACTTTAAATTTCTGATCGGGAACTTCCATATTATCAAATCTTTTTTACTCCCGTTCTGCGGTAAATACTTTCTTTCTCATTAAAAGGCAACAAGATTCCATGAAATGCTCTGGGCATGGATTCTTTGACTCCCAATGCTATAATGCCACCGGGATTCAAACGGGTTACCATTTTTTTTAATATTTCTTCTTTTTGTTGAAAAGTATAGTTTATTCCTGAGTTACGAAACATAATGAAATCATAACCTTCTGTTTCATGGTCATTTTCAAGCCAAGAGTTGCGACACCGGCATTGTTTTAACAATTCCTTTTGAAAACGTAAACGTCCATTCTCCTGATAAAAATATTCCTGAAACATGTCATTTTCTTCAAGTCTACGGTAATTACTGTAATTCAATTCTGCATTCTTCGATTCTAAAAATCCTTCAGAAACTTCTCTGCATTTTGCAATGGATGGATGCTGGCACAATATATCAACATGTTCCAGAAGACCTTCTTCTTTCAAAAGAACAGTCAATGAGAAAACTTCCTCTCCTGATGTTATATCCGGAAACCATGCCGACCAGCGTTGACTTCCAAATAAAGGAAAAACATTATTCCTTAATGATCGCCAGAATCCTGGATCCCGAAACAATTCTGTTACAGGTACGGCCATATGATATTTAACATTCTCACGAAAGTCTTCATCGGGAAGCCGTTCAAATAATTGATTTAACTTTCTGATTTTAAGCTCAGAGAACACAAATGCCAACCGGCGCTTGAGAAATGAAAAGGTATATCCCTTGTAATCCATTCCATACAGGGCCATTTCATTTGCAATACTTTTTATCTCATTAATACTTAAAGTCATTCCCATGTTCCAAATATCTGTATTTCATTCTTTAAAATGAAACATATTGCTTTTTGTAAATACAGGACCATTGCGATTAAATTTGGTTTTAAAGAATCCGCTTAATCCTTCATGAGCACCCAGAATAAGAGTCCCCTGATTATATAGATTGTCATAAAAACGTTGTGCAATCCGGTTTTGAAGTTTCACATTAAAGTAAATTAAAACATTACGGCAAAAAATAATATCCATTTTATTGTAAAAAGGAAGATTATTATTCACCAGATCATGCCGCAAAAATTTAATTTTTCCCTGAAGGATTGGTTTTATTGTAATTTTGTCACCTGCCTCATTCACATCGAAATAATTAGAGAATTGAACAGATTCCCCGGGTTGATTTTCAAAAACATAATTGAAATTTTCAATACAACCCCGATCGAGCTGGTGCTTATAAGCCCCTTTTGAGGCTATGTCAATTGCCTTTTGACTAATGTCGCTGGCATAAATATGTGCCTTGTCCAAAATCCCCAGTTCATTAAGAAGAATCATCAGCGAATAGACTTCCTGCCCAGTAGAACACCCGGCATGCCAAATATTTATAAATCCATTATTCCGGAATGCAGGAAAATGTTTTTCAAACAAAAAACGCCATAAAGCAGGATCCCGAAACAACTCCGTTGTATTAACCGTAATGGCTTCAACCACCTGCTCCACAAAAAACTTATCTTTCTGAGTCCGTGCGCCAAGTTCTTCCATGGTAAGATGATAATCCCGCATCACCTTCTGAATTCGCCGGAAAATTGAATTATCCGAGTATTCAGAAAAGTCATAAGGAGAGTGCTCTTTCAGCACTTGCAGATACTCTTTATAAGTCATTACTTCACAACTACCCAAGTCTGAAAGCTTTTAAAAAAATTCAACTTCAACATTCTGAATAAATGCCGTAAAAGAATGATCATCGCCTACTTCGGCATCCGACAATAAAAATAACACCGGCACTTCTTCACCATATTTATTCAAAATTGGTCCTTCCTTGCGTTCACCAATGATTTTCTTTCCATCTAAATTTATAAACGATGACACAAAGGGATCATTTTTAGCGGCATCTTTTGAAAACAACTTGGAAACATGCTCCCCTAATACTTCATCACGGGAATATCCCCATAATTTCTCAGCTGCCACATTAAAAAACTCAAGAATTCCTTCCTTGTTGGTGGTAATAATGGCGTCAAGGGCTCCTTCAAGGGTTTTTTCATTTCTTATTTTAACCGATTCAATTTCTTTAAAATGCTCCTTCACTTCGTTACGGGCTTCATCGAGCATAATCCCCAGTTCGTCTTTCGACCGTTTAAGGGCGTCTTCCATCTTGACTTGTTCCGTTACATCATTCTCAAGACTCAGAATCTTCATGATTGCCCCCTCGTTATCAACTACAGGAGAATACGTGGTAAGAAGGTATATTTCTTCTCCCATTTTTGTACGGCGACGAACACGTTCCCTGAAATTCTTTCCATCCTGCAACTGAGTCAGAATTCGATCAAGTTCCCCCACATCCTCTTTAAAAAAGAATATACGTAAATTTTGATCTTCAATTTCTTCGGGTCTGTATTTAAAAGTACTAAGGAAATTATGATTCACAGAAATAAGGGTGCCATCTGTTTCAAACTCACAACTAATGGCGGCATGATCAATGGCATCAAAAATTCCCTGCATTTCAAGGGCCTGCCGTTCGCTTTCTTCCTGGGTAGCCTTCATTTCCTCAAGATTCTGCCTCAACTCTTCTTCCTGCTGAGCCATTTTTTCGGCCTGAATCTGAGTCTCTTTCAACAGTTTGGATGTTTGAATGTTGGTCTTTACAGTAGAAATAGTCAGTGCAATACTTTCCCCGAGCCTTTCAACGAATTCGATCTCAAACTGCTGAAAAGGATGAAATGCAGCCAGTTCAATAACTCCGTATATTTCTTCATTTGCCTTTAAGGGCACAATAAGAACAGCTTTTGGCGTAGCCTCCCCCAGACCTGAAGTGATATTGACATAGTCCTGAGGCACATCCGTCATATAAATAGTGGCCTTTTCGAGTGCGCAAC
>JBEPWN010000090.1:0-8377 GCA_041642395.1 Marinilabilia sp.
GCTTCGTCCTTTGGAATGTTTCTTTAGCCATAACTTGAAATTATTAGACAATTAGATATAAATTGAAACCACTTATTTTTATTCTCAACTCAATAATAAATATCAATTAAGTACGAGAGTTCTCCTTGTTTCATGGCCCTTTTCACGGGCCTTCAATCAAAAAGAAGCGATCTTAAAACTGTTTTTTTGCGGGCATAAAGATAAACATTTTCAAGTCAAAACACCACAAAAACATTTCTTTTTTCCAAAAAATCAAGGATATAGAGCAAATATAAATTCAATTTATTCGCCTTTTCCTTGAAGAAAATACCTCTAGCCCTTTTCATTTTAATAGGCTGGCTATAAATCATAACCAACCTATTAAAATAAGTTCCGGAAGTTTAATCAGCTACCGAAAACGGTGTGCAAATGTATAATAATTTTCAAATAGCACCAAAAATATGTACATTCTTTTTTATCTATTTGGCTTTAATCTTCTCTTTGCGTCTCACCAATTGTTTCCGCAAAGCTTCACAAACTGAATCCACCGCTTCTTCAAACGTTTTACTCTGCTTTTTTGCAAACAAGTTAGTACCTGGAATTTCCAGCTCAATTTCAGCAAACTTGTTTTCGGTTGTATCTGCTTTATCAATTCGAAGCGTCACTTCCGCGATAATAATATCATCAAAAAACTGATCAAGTTTGCCAACTTTTTGGTAAATAAATTCTTCAAGCCTTTCAGAGGCATCAAAATGTACAGATTGAATCGTAATATTCATAGACACTCCTCCATTAATTTAAGCCCTGGGATGGGCCTGATTATAAATAGATGATAATTTCTCAAAAGTATTATGGGTATAAACCTGGGTTGCATTAAGATTTGCATGCCCAAGCAGCTCTTTAATCGCATTAATATCGGCGCCCCTGTTTAAAAGGATAGTTGCATAAGTGTGACGTAAAATGTGTGGACTTTTTTTTGCCAGGGTGGTCACTTGTTTTAAATGCTTGTTCACGATCCGGTAAACCAGTTTATGATATATATCTTCTCCTTTATCAGTTAAAAAAAACCCTGCTTCACGATTTATTTCAAAAACTTCATTACGAATGTCCCTGTACCTGGAAATGTTATGAACTGTATTGCGATTCATGGGTATCAGACGCTCTTTATTGCGTTTTCCCAAAACCTTTACAAGACCACTGTTTAAATCGAAATTTCGATCTTTCAGCGCAACCAGTTCGGACAGACGAATTCCGGTACCATAGAAAAGATCAATAATGGTTCGATCTCTAATTCCTGCATAATCTGTTCCAAAAGGTACATGATCAAGCAAAAAGTCCATTTCTTTTTCTTTAACGAAATCGGGAAGTCTCTTTGGTAATTTAGGCAGTATAACCCCTTCGACGGGGGAAGTATCCATCAATCCTTCTCTTAAAAGGTGCTTGTAATATGCCTTTAAAGAAGCAATTTTACGATGAATGGATCGTGGCTTCAAATTATTATAATGAAGAGCAACAACCCAGTTTCTTATGAATCGCGTCTTTAGATCGCGTTCATCTTCCACTCCCATCTCTTTCATATACTCTGAAAATTGTTTAAGATCGCCTTCATAGGCAACCAGAGTATGAATAGAGTTGCGTTTCTCGTATTTTAAATAGTTTAGAAAAGAGTCTATATATAGCATAAAAAAACGCCTGACTTATCAAATAGTGGTAATTAACGAATATACGAAAAAACCAATGAAAAGTCAGGCGTTTTAAAAAGAAATTTATGATTCTTCGTCTTCCTGAAGTTTTTGAATGTATGCCGCTTTTTTAACTTCTTCTCTACGCTGAATAGAGGGTTTAGTAAAATCCTTACGACTACGTATTTCACGCATCGTGCCGGTTTTCTCAAACTTGCGCTTGAATTTTTTTAATGCTCTCTCAATGTTTTCTCCTTCTTTGATAGGAACTATGATCATAATGGATTATTTAAATATTATAAATGAATAAAAAGTCAATAACTCTATTGCTGCAAATTATATTGTTTGCACGTGAGTGTGATGTTATACTGATATGCTTATACAAATTATCTTCTCAATAAAGTTAAAAACCTCCAATCTTTTAAACTGTTATACGAAACGATCATCTTAATACCACAAAAACAGATGCAAAGAAAATGAAGTTTATCGATTGAAACAAATTAATTTTGGATTTTTTGTTCGTTTTCCGTTTCAACCACATTAAACGAAAAATATGGCAGAACTTTTTCAAGGGAAACTTCATCAAAGGAAGAAAAAGATCTTAGCACCTTTAAATTTTCAATAAGACCGTGCTCTTTCCTGTACATAACAATATCGCGGGCCTGATAAAAATTTACATACGGATGATTTCGCAATTGTCGCAGCGAAGCTCTGTTCACATCAATCTTCTGCGATGGACCATCTTCGATTGTCAAATGGCTTTTAATATCGGTAAACAGCTCTTCCGAAATCCCATAAACTTCTGACATTTGTTCGATCTGGTAAAACCCGCCAAGTAGTTCCCTAAAAGCAATAATACGGCTGGAATATACTTCGCCGATTCCGCGTAATTGCTGAAAATCTTCAACTGTGGCTTTGTTTATATTTATCGGGGAAAAAGACTGGCTTGCTAAGATTCGCGACGAAGAAAAGCCGGATATTCCGTCATCTTCTGAGTTATCAGAGTAACGATGCGAATCTGCTTTATTCGATTCTGATTCATAAGAAGTTCTGTCTTTATCAATGCCGGAATACAGTGTCTTACTCTGATAAGAATCATTATTGTCTTCAAAATCAACAAATTTCTCAAGACGCAAAACCAGCAATGAATCAATCCCATAAATTTTACCAACATCTTCGGGTTTATAAAATCTTCCCCCTGCTTCTAAAAACTTCATCCAATTAACAATGACGTAAGAGGATAATCCCATGTCATATAAATTGGTAACAGTAATCCGGTTCGGATTGAACGGTTTCAGATTGTATTTCTCAGCCTTGTCCTCCGGATTTGAAACTGCCATATCTGATGAAGCAGGCTTGTCTGTTATTTCGAAATAATGATCAATGTCATCAACCCTTTCTACTTCGTTATTCCAAACAACCGGTAGAACTAACCGCATTATTAAAAATAACACAGTGAAAACAGACAGGAAAATAATTCCATACTGCTCATTCCGGGAAAAAGCCAGCCAGTCTTTCCACATCTTTTAACGGCAAGGTAACATATAACTATCAAATAATCAAAGAATCATATACAAAAGATTAAAAACTGATAGGATAAAACAATCGTGCCAGCCATACTGACCCTAATCTCAAATCCATCCCAATCCGTGCAGGAATACAAGCGCAATGGCTATGGGTGAAACAAATTTGATGATAAAAATAAAGCCCCTATAATACCTGGCCTTCCTCTTATCAGCTTCAATTTCTTCACGAACCAAATGTGTATCCATTATCCAGCCAACGAATAATACAACAAATAACCCGCCAAGTGGCAATAAAATATTTGAAGATACATAGTCAAAAGTGCCAAAAACAGAAGAATTCAGAGCGCAGAGAATTCCCAGCATTGAAATGACCCCGGCAGCAATCCATGTTGCCATGGTTCTACGTAATTTCAATTCTTCAGTAAAATAGGCTACGACTACCTCAAGTAATGAAATAGAAGAGGTAAATGCAGCAATGGCCAATAATAAAAAAAATAGAAGACCAAAAATATACCCACCTGCCATTTGGTTAAAAATATTGGGCAAAGTAACAAAAACCAAACCCGGCCCCTGATCGGGTTCCATGCCAAAGGCAAATGCTGCAGGAAAAATAGCAACCCCCGCAAGCACAGCTATAGCAGTATCAGCAAGAGATACAGTCAATGCAGTGCCTCCCAGACTTTCAGTCTTTTTAATATACGATCCGTATGTAACAATCACCCCCATGCCGATGCTGAGCGAGAAAAAAGCCTGACCAAGTGCCTCAAGAACAACATCGGAAGTGATTTTAGAAAAATCGGGATTAAACAAAAAGATCAATCCTTTGGAAGCTCCCTCCAACGTCACGGCACGAATACTTAATATCACTATAATGATTACCAAAAGAGGCATCAAAATTTTAGTGTATTTTTCAATTCCTTTTTCAATTCCCGATTTTACAATAAAAGCCGTTCCAAGCATAAATAAGAGAGTCCAGAAGATGGACATACCTTTAGAGGATTGAATACCATCAAAGACGGCTATCATTTGATCGGGTGTATTGCCTGCAAGACCATTGATCACCGAAAGATATACATAATGCAATGTCCAGCCGGCTACCACCGAATAAAATGCAAGGATCAAAAAAGCGGCACCCACTCCCATTATGCCAATTAAATACCAATGCTGAGATGGAGAAAGCTTACGAAATGAGCCAAACACATTCATCCCGGCCTTTCGTCCAATCAAAAGCTCTGATATCATCACCGGAGCCCCGATAATTATGACAAAAAAGAGATAAACCAGAAGAAATGCACCTCCCCCGTTCTCTCCTAAAACATATGGAAAACGCCATATGTTACCAAGTCCAATGGCAGAACCGGCAGCTGCTGCCACAATGCCGAACTTTCCGGAAAAGCTGTCTCTTAATGGTATATTGGAATCCATAACAAAGAACAAATAATTAAGAAAACTAAAAAAAACCCCCACACACGGCGGGGGTTTACATCAGAAACGAAATTTCCGCTCCAGGGGATTGTATCCCTCTCAAATTCGGAAAAACGAAATATTATCTACAAGACGTCCATACAATTAAGAGCCTTAAATGCTTCAAGAAGACGGGCAACGGTTGCCTCTTCGCCTGCACGTAACCATTTACGAGGATCATAGTATTTTTTGTTTGGCTTATCATCACCCTCAGGATTACCGATCTGCTTTTGAAGATAATCATGATGCTTGGCTTCATAAGCACGAACGCCATCCCAAAATGACCATTGGGTATCAGTATCAATATTCATTTTGATAACACCATAGCTAACAGCTTCCTGAATGTCTTTATCAGAAGACCCTGATCCACCGTGAAAAACAAAATTTACAGGTTTCTCTTCAGTTCCGAATTTCTCCGAAATGAATTTTTGAGAGTTTTTCAGAATATCGGGGCGCAATACAACGTTTCCCGGCTTATAGACACCATGAACATTCCCAAATGAAGCAGCAACAGTAAAATTAGGTGAAACCTTACCCAATTCTTCGTAAGCAAAAGCAACATCTTCAGGCTGGGTATATAGAAGAGAGTTGTCAATACCTGTATTATCAACGCCATCTTCCTCACCACCGGTGATTCCCAATTCAATTTCAAGGGTCATTCCCATTTTGCTCATTCTGGCGAGATATTTTTTACAAATATCAATATTTTCCTGAAGAGGTTCTTCAGACAAATCAAGCATGTGTGAGCTAAACAATGGTTTACCGGTTGCCTCAAAATGTTTTTCGCCTTCATCAAGTAATCCGTCAATCCAAGGCAATAACTTTTTTGCCGCATGATCTGTATGCAAAATAACAGGCACTCCATATGATTCGGCCAACAAATGAACATGCATGGCAGCTGCAACAGAACCTTTAATCGCTGCTTCCTGACCTTCTCCTCCTGCTTCTTTGCCAGCATAAAAAGCGGCACCACCATTAGACAACTGAATAATAACAGGGGCCTTGGCTTTTTTGGCAGATTCCATAACAGCATTAACTGAATTAGAACCCACAACATTAACAGCCGGGATGGCAAACTGATTCTCACGAGCTACGCGAAAAATCTCCTGAAGGTCCTTCCCTGAAGCTACACCGGGTTTTACAACTTCCAAAATTTTTTCTTTCATAATCACAATTATTTTGATAAAATATTTAAATGTAAGAGCTTGTTAATAATAGACCATTAAATTTTTGGATATAAGACTTAAGACAAATCCTATCTTGCTGAAAACATGACCCTTAACAAAGCTAGCTCGCAAATTCTAAGCAACTAAACCTTAAGTCATTACAAAAAATAACGGACTATTATGTTATTATAAATAAACAATGTTCATGAAAATGTAACCAGATAATAGCAAACAGATTACAAATCGATGCAAATTTAAAAATAAAATAGGAAATAAAGCAACAGATCCGTAATTTCCAAACGAACAAATCAAAACGGATAACCAATGGCAACATTAAAACCCACATCGTTCCATTGCCATGGCCTGCTCACCGGAATCCAACGATCTCCTGCCGGAAGTGAAGGATCATGAGTTTTCAGTCCCATGTCTAACCGGAAAATAAAATAATTAAAATCGAAACGGGTACCAAAGCCGGTGCCCACCGCAAGTTGTTCAACAAACCGGTCTGCCCTGAAAAGCCCTCCTTGCGGACTTGCGTCTTCACGGATGCTCCAAATATTTCCAGCATCCACAAACAAGGCTCCTTCCAGTATCCAAAACAGTTTGAAACGATATTCGAGATTCAATTCCAACTTAATATCAGCTGTTTGATTATAAAACCTGTAACCTTCTTCGGAATAACTTCCTGGTCCAAGTCCACGGACAGGCCATGCCCGAATGCTATTGGCACCTCCCGAAAAATAACGCTTTTCAAATGGCAATACTTCCAGATTTCCATAAGGCACTCCAACACCGCCAAAAAACCGCCAAACCACAGACGTATTTCGATCAATGCGGTTATGAAATCTTAAATCAACATCTGTTTTTACATATTGAGCATATCGAATTCCCAGAAATTCATCAAAATCGTTTTCGGAATTATTATTCCATAAAGATGAAGCCAGAGATAAAACATTACCAGCTGATTCCAGATTAAATCTAAGATACCAGAAATCATCATTTCTTCCGAGCGTTTGCTGATTCAGCAAATAAGAATAATTCATATTCACAATCAGGTGATCTTCATAAGTATATCTCAAAAATGTTGTATCGATTCGGTTCCAGAATTCATCATTCACATCAGGAACATTTACAAGATTGAATTCGATGGGAGAGAACGACTGACTTACATGTCTTGAGGACATCCAATTGTATCCAAAACGAGCATTGGCAATGGTACGGGTATAATCGGGGCGTCGTTGATAGTTGTAAGCAACAGAAACACTGGTTTTCGGATTATATCGCCGTCTGAATTGTTCAATGCGCAACGGAAGCCAGAACCTCGGCACAACCAAAGATGCTTCTGCACTAAGTTCAAATGTTTTAAACTCTTCATCTGATGAGCGGACAAACTGGTTTTCACGAGCCAATCTTGTACTCAGGGTTAATAACTCACCCCTACGCACAAAATTTTTGTGCTGATAGGTGAAATTTCCGGCAGCTCCGATGTTGCCTGATGAGTTTGTCCCTTCTATATCGACAGAAAAAGACTGGGTTTTTCCCGGCGAAAGTCTGATAATGCAATCAAGAGTAGGATTCCCCCCTTCATCATTCGTACCAGTTTCCCTGAACCGGATGTTAATGTATCTGAATAGCCTTAAACTACTAATTAACTGATGAGTACGATCAACCATCCGTGAATTATACAAATCCCCGGGTCTTATGTAACTGGAATTGATCAGTAACTCAGGTTTGAAAGGCAGTTCATTAGAATAAATGAAATAATAGCCTTCGTGAGTGAGGGTATCAAAATCAGAGGTTATACGGCCCGTATCACCAGCCAGAAGTTCTTCACCTCCAATTCCCACCTGAAACAAAACATCGCGTACCCGATATTTACGATGATGTTCTATTCCGGCAACATCCACAGGTTTCATCACAATTAGTGAATCATTGACCATGTGATTTCCCGGGGTGGTGTCCGACAAAAAGTAGATATACTCTTCCGAAAACTTATAATATCCTTTACTTCTGACATTTTCAGTAATCCGTTCACGCTCCATTTCATGCAGTTCCACAGTAAATGGACGTCCTTCACGAAGTCGCGTATCCAGAGTATCAGAAAGGATTTCGCTACGGATGCTATCATCATCAATCCGGTGGTTAACCCTGTTGATATGATACCTGGGTCCGGGATCGATGGAATAAATAACCTTCGCTTTTTTTTCTCCCGGATAGATTATTGTATCACTTACAGTGGGTTGGAAGTATCCTATGTTCTTAAGGAAGAGCGACATTTGCTGGGAAGACTGAGACACCAGATAAGGATCAAAGATAACAGGTTCCTCTCCAATACGGCGAAGCCACTTATTAATGCCTTTGTCATCATCGTCACCAGATAAATTGTAAAGACCAAGATAAAACTTCCAAAAACCCAAAATCCGGGAATTCTCATGCTGACGTACATACGGTTTAAACTGTTCCCGATTGACCGCTGCACCTCTGTTTTTGATCTTCACATTGGCCAGCAAATACTCGTCTTCGGGCACAAACTTAGTGGAAGAACAGCCTGTCAGAAACA
>JBEPWN010000091.1:0-8372 GCA_041642395.1 Marinilabilia sp.
GACTGATTTATATTAGGGCAGAATATCCGCTTGCCATTAAGCGACTAAAAATTGCTATTGACCAGGCCCGGGATTATGGATTATTAGGAAATGATATATTGGGCACCGGACTTAATTTTGATGTGGAAATCAGATATGGAGCAGGAGCTTTTGTTTGCGGCGAAGAAACGGCTCTTATACAGTCAATGGAAGGCCTTCGTGGTGAGCCAACTGTGAAACCGCCGTTTCCGGCTCAAAGTGGATATAAGGGCAAGCCCACCAATGTGAATAATGTGGAGACATTTGCCAATGTACCGGCCATTTTTCTCAAAGGAGCTGAGTGGTTCAGTAAAATTGGTACCGAAAAGAGCAATGGCACCAAGGTATTTGCCCTGGCAGGGAAGGTTAACAATGTTGGGCTGATTGAGGTCCCCATGGGCACAACACTGCGCGAAGTAATTTTTGATATTGGCGGTGGTATTAAAGGCGGAAGAAAATTCAAATCGGTGCAAACCGGCGGGCCTTCGGGTGGATGCCTGACTGAAAAGCATCTTGATATTCCGATTGATTATGACAATTTGCTGGCCAGTGGTTCTATGATGGGATCGGGCGGTATGATTGTGATGGATGAAGATGATTGTATGGTATCGATGGCCAAGTTCTACCTCGATTTCACCGTCGAAGAGAGTTGTGGAAAATGTACGCCTTGCCGAATTGGAAATAAGAGACTTCATGAATTGCTCGACAGCATTACGCTGGGGAAGGGCGAGGAAGGTGACCTGATGCGTTTGCGTAATCTGGCCAATGTGATCAAAGATACCGCTCTTTGTGGTTTGGGGCAGACATCACCCAATCCGGTGCTTTCGACCATGGATAATTTTCCTGAAGAGTATCAGGCTCACGTAAAAGACGGAAAATGTCCGGCAGGACAATGCAGGGCATTGATGCAGTATGTTATTAATCCACAGAAATGTGTGGGATGTACATTGTGCACAAGAGTTTGCCCGGTTGATGCCATTTCGGGGGATAAAAAAATGGCGCATCTTATCGACAGTAAGGTTTGTATCAAATGTGGCGCTTGTATGGATAAGTGTAAGTTTGGTGCCATCAGCATTCAATAACCAATCTCGAATATTGAAAAAATACTTAGTATGAATTTAGTAAAATTAACGATAGATAATAAGCCCGTTGTAGTCGCTGAGGGCACCACACTGCTGGAGGCCGCCAAATCCATCGGTGTAAACATACCTTCTTTGTGTTACATGAAGATGGATGATATGAATTTTGAAAACAAACCGGGCGGATGCAGGGTTTGTGTGGTTGAGGTGGAAGGACGGCGCAATCTGGCTCCTGCCTGTAAGAGCGAATGTCTGGAAGGCATGGTGGTAAATACCCATACCGTTCGGGTGATCAATGCACGCCGCACTGTTGTTGAACTGATATTATCGGATCATCCCGCCGAATGTCTGACCTGCGCGAAATCGGGAGAATGCGAGTTGCAGGATATGGCTCAAAATCTGGGAATCAGAGAAATTCATTATACCGGAGCACAATCACACTATAAGGGTGACCGCTCGCCGGCCATCATTCGTGAAATGGATAAATGCATTATGTGTCGCCGTTGCGAAACCGCTTGTAATGAAGTGCAGACAGTTGGAGTTTTATCTGCTGTCAACAGAGGTTTCGAATCGGTTGTGGCTCCTGCCTTTGAAATGGATCTTGATCATTCGGTTTGTACTTATTGCGGACAATGTGTTGCTGTTTGTCCCACCGGAGCACTTACCGAGCGGGATTACACATGGAAAGTGATTGAAGCACTTGTGGATCCTTCTAAAACGGTAGTGGTACAAACTGCACCGGCTGTTCGGGCTGCGCTGGGTGAGTCGTTCGGGATGGAACCCGGGACTCTGGTAACCGGTAAAATGGTTTCTGCCTTGCGAAAGCTCGGGTTCGATTATGTTTTTGATACTGATTTTGCTGCCGATCTTACCATTATGGAAGAGGGAGCCGAGTTGCTTGATCGTCTTCAGAAGCATTTAAGTGGCGATCAGGAAGTGAAGTTGCCCATACTCACCAGTTGCTGTCCGGGATGGGTTAAATTTTTTGAACATCAGTTTCCGGAAATGATGGACGTTCCATCCACAGCAAAATCGCCGCAGCAAATGTTTGGTTCCATCGCGAAATCTTATTTTGCTAAAAAACTTAATAAGAAGCGTGAAGATCTGGTGGTGGTATCCGTGATGCCATGTCTGGCTAAAAAATACGAGTGTACACGCGAAGAGTTTTCTGTGAATGGTGATCCGGATGTAAATGTTTCCATTTCCACGCGCGAGCTGTCACAGCTCATCCGTAATGCCAATCTTGATTTTGTCTCTTTGCCCGAAGATGATTTTGATCATCCATTGGGCGAATCAACAGGTGCGTCGGTTATTTTCGGTACCACCGGAGGCGTAATTGAAGCTGCTGTCCGTACTGCATACGAACTTTATACTGGTAAGAATCTGGAAAAAGTGGATTTTGAAGAGTTACGGGGAATGGAAGGTTCACGCAAAGCAACAGTCGATTTTGACGGTTTGAAATTGAATATCGGTATAGCACATGGTTTAGGCAATGCTCGCAAACTTCTTGAAGATGTGAAATCCGGAAAATCCAATTTTCACGCTATTGAAATAATGGCTTGTCCCGGAGGTTGTATTGGAGGAGGTGGCCAGCCATATCATCATGGCAATGTTGATATCCTGAAAAAGCGGCAGCGAGCTATTTATTCGGAAGATTCCGGAAAGGCCATTCGTAAATCGCATGAAAATCCGTTTATCAAGGAGCTTTATAGCGAATTTCTGGGTGAACCGTTGGGTGATTTGTCGCATGAATTGCTGCATACTCACTATTTCGACCGTAAAAAGAAGGTGGAAGTCAAATAATTTTGCACGATCAATGATTGGGTTAACCTGTATTGATCATTAACAACTGATAATTGATCATTATAATAGAATACCGTTATGGCAAAAGTAAAAATACCGGAAAATAAAGTTCAGGAGTTGAGGGAGTTGTGTGAAAAATTCAACAATGAACCCTCCGAACTCATTAATGTACTGCATGGCGCCCAGCAAATGTTTGGTTATTTGCCTGCCGAGGTGCAGGAAATTGTGTCGGATAATATGAATGTTTCTTTGGCACATGTGTATGGGGTAGTTACTTTTTATTCATTTTTTTCCATGTTGCCCAAAGGCAAACATCCCATTTCAATTTGTATGGGTACAGCTTGCTATGTAAGGGGAGCAGAAAAAGTGCTGGACGAGTTTAAACGCCGGCTTGATGTGAAAGTAGGCGATACAACTCCAGATGGCAAGTTTTCCCTGAGTTGTCTGCGGTGCGTTGGTGCCTGCGGGTTGGCCCCTGTGGTGACAATTGGCGAAAGGGTTTATGGACGTGTTTCACCTGAAAATGTTAAAAATATTCTGGAGGAATATTAGATATTTTGGATGGTCGTTAATTGAAAAAGAAAATAAGATTTTAATTCCCGGAATCATTGGAAAATGGTTTCGGGGAACACGACACTATATACAATTTCTGAATCATCAGACATACAGCCTGAAAGGCTAATTTAATTCATTCCAAGGCAGCGCCTTGGGATGTAATGGGATTATTTCACAAGCGGAATGAAAGCCCAACTTAACTCAACCAACAGTCTAATGATGCCAGAAATTGATGAAACATTCTTGAAAAGACTAGAGCACTTTATTTAATGTTTTTCACTTTATTCTTTCGATAATCTCAACAATCGGTGTAAATTTATGGATTAAAAGGTTCCACCTATGCCAATTATTTATAATCCTCAGAAATATAAGATTGAAGATCGTCCCATGGAGAATTTTATCGATACAGGTGAAATTTGGGACATCCTGAAAAAAGCAGAAAATCCGGAACCTGAAAGGGTGCGGGAGGTTATTGCCCGTTCTCTCGACAAACATCGTTTAACGCTTGAGGAAACTGCCATTCTCATCAATGCCGATTCGCCCGAATTGATCGAAGAAATTAAGAATGGGGCACGGGAACTGAAAGAAAGGGTTTATGGAAAACGTATTGTACTGTTTGCCCCGCTTTACATTGGGAATTTATGTGTAAATAACTGTGCTTATTGTGGTTTCCGGACTGATAATATAAAGCAAAAACGGTTGACGCTTGCATCAGAAGAGATAAAAGAAGAAGTTAAAATGCTGGAGGATACGGGTCACAAACGCCTGATATTGGTTTTTGGGGAGCATCCGAAATATGATGCCAATTTTATTGCCGATACGGTGCGTAATGTTTACAGCGTGAAGCATGGAAATGGTGAAATACGAAGGGTAAATATAAATGCTGCCCCCATGGATGTTGATGGATTTCGTATCGTAAAAGAATCAGGAATAGGTACTTATCAGGTTTTTCAGGAGACTTATCATCGCGATGCTTATTTGAAAGTGCATTTGGGTGGAAAAAAAAGAGATTACGACTGGCGTATTACTGCTCTCGACAGGGCACAGGAGGCCGGTATCGATGATGTGGGTATTGGCGCCCTTTTGGGGCTTTACGATTGGCGCTTTGAGGTGATGGGATTGCTGCGGCATGTCAATCATTTCGAGGCGGTCTATAATGTTGGTCCGCACACCATATCCTTTCCACGTCTAAAAGCTGCTTCGGGATTCGAAGTGAATGATGAATTTGATGTGAGTGATGAAGATTTTACCCGGCTTGTAGCCATCTTGCGTCTGGCGGTTCCTTACACCGGTCTTATTCTGACGGCCCGTGAGCCGGCTCATATCCGTGATGAGGTTTTGCAGTATGGTGTTTCGCAGATTGACGGAGGTACCAACATAGAAATGAAAGGGTATTCTGCTAAAAATGATCAGCAGAATCTGGATCAAGAACAGTTTAGCATTGGCGACAACCGCACGTTAAATGAAGTGATGGAAGAACTTTTGGGACATAGTTACCTGCCCTCTTTCTGCACTGCTTGCTACCGGTTGAAACGAACCGGAGAACATTTTATGGAATTTTCGGTGCCCGGTTTTATCAAGCGTTTTTGCCAGCCCAATGCAATGCTTACCATGGCCGAATATCTGGAGGATTATGCGCCGAAAGAAACAAGAGAAAAAGGATATAAACTTATTCAGGAAAACCTTAAAGAATATAAAGATGAACAGTTTCGTGAAAAACTAATAGACAGACTGGAACGTGTGAAGAAGGGGGAGAGGGATCTTTATTTTTGATTTCTTGGGAAAGCACAGAGCATCGAGCGCGGGTGAGAATGGTAGGATGATGCAAGGGTAGAAAGGTGAAATGGGTTTGATGGGGGCATAAAGAGAGAAATACATCCAGACAGGTGTGAAATGCAATTTTCTTTATCGAAATAATAATAGTTTTGAGTTTCTAGTTTCTAGCTTCGGGTTTTTTCCTCAACCTTAATCTCAACCTTAACCTTTAGAGGGCTTTTTAGTTTCTTGTTGGGAGTTTCGGGTGATGAAAATCACACAGAGGCTCACAGAGTTGCACGGAGTTTTGAGTTTCGATTTTTTTGCCCCATGCTCCATGCCTTTTCCCCCTTCAACCATCCCACCTACTAACCTACTAACCTACTAACCTACTAACCTACTAACCTAAGGACCTACTAACCTAATGACCTAATGACCTACTAGCCTAATCCCCTACTTTGTTCCGGGCTCTTTTCTCCATCAGCAAAAGCGAATAATAAACAAACCGGTTTACCGGCACATCTACGCCTGCTTCATTGGCCAGGCGGACAACCGTTCCATTCTGATATTCCAGTTCCGAGGGTTTGCCTTCCCATACATCACGGGTGAGAGATGAGGTGGAATCGTAAGGAAAAGTGTCAATAAAAGCCATGGTTTTGTCCACGAAACCCGGTTCAACATTAATGCCTTTTGCATGAGCCAGGTTGTCAATTTCTTCAAACAAATTGCGCATCATTTGGCGGGTTTCTTTTTGTTCCCGAACCTCACCGTAAGTGGATCGCGTAATGCCCAACAAGCCGCTTACACATATGGCGATAAATTTCTGCCACATATCGGCCTGAATGTCCCCAGAAACCCGGGCCTTAAAATCTGAATCTTCGAATGTTTTTTGCAAATCCTGCACCCGTTGGGTTTTTGAATTATCGCATTCGCCAAAAACAATGGTGGGATCAACAGCCAGATGATTTATTTTTCCAGGGCCGTCAATTTTGCTGATAATGCGGCAAAGACCCGATAATACACACCGGGGTGGTAAAATTTCTTTCAGTTCATCACTGGCCAGTACTCCGTTTTGAAGGGGTAATACCATGGTTTGTTCGTCAATAACAGGTGCCAATTGTTTGGCGATGTTTTTTACCTGCCATGCTTTTACCGCCAGAATAACCAGGTCCGGTTTTTCCGCGCTGTTTATCTTGTCGGATACTTTTACTGGTTTTACCTCAAAATCCCCATTAATACTTTTTACCTTCAGTCCGTCTTTTTCCAAAGCTGCTTTATGTGCTCCGCGGGCAATAAATGTTACATCATGACCGGCTTTTGCCAGACGACCGCCAAAATAGCCTCCAACACCACCGGTTCCTACGATCAGTATTTTCATTGGTTTATTTTAATTTAATACTCCGTTATAATTTTGCAAATGACTGACAAAGAGCTTTCTGTGCATCAATACGCATTAATCCAGCTTTCTAATAATAAAAACTTTGCGTCATTGCGTCTTTTAGAATCCATAGCTTTAGCGAAGGATTACTCTGCGTTTAGGCTTTTTTAAACTAACTATTGCTATTTTTAATTGGTTATTTTCTCAATCTCCTTTTGAATATCATTCATCCCCTGCTCATGATCTTTCAGTGAATTTTGAATTTCTTCCTCTGATGTGACGCGCGAAACGGTGTCGTTCTCAAAGATGAGCAATACCTTGCTTTCTTCATACACCCACCACTCAATATCGAGAGGCATTTCAACTTTTTCGGTGGGCTCGCCGGCGATATCAATCACTTCTGCTGAAGTCATTCCGCTATTAACATCGGAAATGTCTTGTGTTGAACATGCTGTGAACATTACAACGCTAAAGATAAATAATAGTTTTTTCATTTTTAGTGGTATTGTTTTTTAGATATAAACCACGAATCTACGAATTGCCTTGCAAAATCTCAAAGATAAAATGTTTAAAGCTTTTCCAAATACCTGATAATAGCTGTTTGGGAAATGGCAAATGTCATTTACAACCATTTGTTAATAAAAACTTTGCGTCTTTGCGTTGCTGCGTTAAGGTTTTTTACGGATTTTTGTTATGAGTCATAATTAATGAACCATCACATTCTGATCTTTTGGATACCGCACAGAATAAACCAACCTTAATTCCCGCCTCTCGCCAGGAGCCAGTTCCAGATTCCAGTTTAACTGGCCTGTAACGGGATTTACATTCGCATTGCTGCTTTCTTCAAGTTCTACTTTTATGTCGCTGTTTGATGAAACAGGATACTGATCTTCCACGAAAACATTGGCAGGGGTGTTTTTTGAATTTCGCACTGCAATTTTCCACGATTTTGTCTCTTTCCGGTTGTTGCCGAATAGTGAATTTGAGGAGTAATCTTTTTGCAACTCCCTTGTAACAATAATTCCAGGGTCGCGACCGATGGAGACAGAGAGTGTATCCTCTGATGTATAAGGATCAAGATGAGTTTTGCCCTGATAAGTCTGGTCGAAATAAATGTTGGCATCTCCGGGTAAGAGATTCAGGTTACTCCAGTCTGTTATTCTGGCCAGCAGATAAACGTGAGATGCCAATTTCGGGACGGTGGCATATTGATAGTCGGAGGCAATTTCATGATTCATTACCGACACATCGTAGCCCTGATTATCGTGAGGGATGGTATAGGGAATCTTAATTTGAAATGCTGTAGTTGTTTGTTGTTGTGTGATGGTGACATTTTCGCGACCCAAAGCTCTTGATTTTTTGGCCCGGATTGGTTGAGCCTTTGAGTCTTCAACAACCATAACTTCATCAAATTCCATCATTTCTGTATCCTCCATCATAAATGATCCGTCCAGTCGGGATTGCTGGTAATCAACAAACCAGGGTTGCAGTTCGGGTTTGTAATTGCTGATGGACGGATTTCCGGTAGAGAGGGTAAGATTCACATTATCCCATGTCTCATCGGTATTCTGGTAAACTTTGGCTTTATAAACAAGATTTACCGGATCGTTGGTATCTTCCACTCGTATATCATAGAAAGGTTGCCATCTTGCCTGACTTACCGTGTAGCTCATTTGCAGCGGTACATTTACCCGTTGATTGGCCGTGACAGACACCTTTATGGTGCTGGTGGCGATGTCATTTTGGGCATTGAGCTCATTAAGCTGTCGGTTAATTTTGTCCAG
>JBEPWN010000092.1:0-8368 GCA_041642395.1 Marinilabilia sp.
GCCTACTGATCTACCTGCCTATCAACCTACTGACCTACTAACCTATTTGCCTACTGACCTACCTGCCTATCAACCTACTGACCTACTGGCCTACTAACCTATTTGCCTACTGATCTACCTGCCTATCAACCTACTGACCTACTGGCCTACTAACCTATTTGCCTACTGATCTACCTGCCTATCAACCTACTGACCTACTGGCCTACTAACCTATTTGCCTACTGATCTACCTGCCTATCAACCTACTGACCTACTGGCCTACTAACCTAATGACCTATTTCAGGTTAAATAGACCAATAAAAACAAAAATAGTTTAACGGTACCGATACAGGTAAAAAACAGTCATAGATAATAGTCATATGATTTAAGCGACAAAATTAGTTCCTTTGTCGTCTCAAAACGAATAAAAGTCATATTATTTTAATGGAGTATATCTCATCTCACCTTGGCGAGCTGGCCGCACTGGTCACCGCTGTCTGCTGGACAGCCACCAGCATGGCCTTTGAGTCGGCAGGCAAGAAAGTAGGATCATTGTCGGTCAACCTCATCCGGCTGGTTATGGCCCTGGTTCTACTAGGCCTTTTTACCACAATTACGCGCGGACATTTCTGGCCTGTTGATGCGGGGATTCATGCTTGGGCGTGGCTGAGTTTGTCCGGTCTGGTAGGATTTGTTATTGGTGATTTACTGCTGTTTCAGGCTTTTGTGGTAATTGGTGCCAGGGTATCTATGCTCATTATGGCACTTACTCCTCCCCTGGCGGCACTGTTTGGCTGGCTCATACTCGATGAGCAAATGACCCTGATCAATACTTTTGGAATGCTACTGACCATCAGCGGAATTGCACTGGTGATACTGGGACGGCCGATAAAGGGAAAACGGTTTTCGCTTAACTTCCCTGTGACCGGATTATTACTGGCATTTGGCGGAGCAGCGGGCCAGGCTCTGGGATTGGTACTGAGCAAACTCGGCATGGGCGATCTGGATGCTTTCATGTCCACCCAAATTCGTGTTATTGCAGGAATTGTGGGATTTACACTGGTTTTCTTCCTGTGGCGTCAATGGGGAAATGCCTGGATAGCCATGAAAAACAAACAAGCTATGGGACGCATATCCATTGGTGCATTTTTTGGCCCTTTTCTGGGAGTTTCCTTTAGCCTGCTGGCCATAAAATTTACCACCACCGGCATTGCTTCCACATTGATGGCACTCACGCCGGTGATGATTATTTTACCGGCATGGTATATCTTTAAAGAAAAGATCACCACGAAAGAGGTCATCGGGGCATTTATCGCTGTGGCGGGGGTTGTGGTGTTTTTTGTGTTTTAGAATTCCACGAGCCACTTAACAGATGGGAACAATGGAAAAATACTTAGTTGTTGCCACCGTCCGTCTTCGTGAAAAACCAGGTAAGGATTTTTGCGATTCAATACATTGTAAATGCCCAAAATCAGACTACGGGTATATTTTTCCTTTTTCTTCTTAAAAGTATAACCCACATCTAGTCTGACATAAGAAGGAAGGAGATAGCCATTTTCTTCTCCGATTTTTTGCCGGTACAAAGCATTTTCCATTTTCCGGGGAGAAACATATAAACCTCTGTCGCGCTGACTCCAGTATGGTGGCTCAATTCCTTTATACATAGCCACCGGAATAGTTACCCTGTTTCCTGAAGTCATAGAAAAAGCGATGTTAAAAAACTGATTCCTGGTATTGGCAGTCTTTGTTGTTATTGATGCATTGGTATTAAACATGTGGCGCCTGTCAAATCTAAATGGAAAGGATTCTCCATCATTGATTTCCGCGAATGTCCGGTCACTTTTGGAAAGAGTATAGGAAAAAGAACCATCCCAAAGTTCTCCTTTTCGTTCACCTCTTACCTCGAAGCCGTAAGACGTTCCTATCCCGGTTACTACATCCGAATACCAGTCGCTGTTTTGCCCACCCAAAACGGTCGATGGATTTTTATACCTGACAAGGTTGTTCATTTTTTTATAGTAAGTACCTCCCGAAAATATCCAGCTTTTATACTCCCCAAAACCACCCAGATAAAACTGAGTTGCCTTTTCCGGACTAAAACCGGTAGTAGAAGGAATCATAACATCCAGCGACCATCCCACCGGCAGACTTTCTAAAATGTGATGAAACTGAGTGAGTTGATCAAAACTAAACTCTATTCCGTATTTATCAGACAAATGAGCCGACACGGCCCCTCTGACGTCAAATTCAAAAAGTTCATCATCTTTCAGGCGGTAAAAATAATTTCTCAAACCACCCGTTAGTTCCAACCTATTGAAACGATAAGAAGCCTCAGCAAATCCGGAAATAATTATCGTTTCAAAAGAGTTGTCCCGGGCATTAAAATCATCTTTTTGAACCAATATTTTTTCCGACCTGGGTTTAAGTAATTGCGCATTGTATTTTACTCCCGCTTCATAAGAGATTCGATCACCTTTATTTACAATCCGGGTTTGTGCAGCCATTTCGCTAATGGAGGAATGCAGTTTTAACTCCCCCGTCAGGATATCTTCATTATAGTCTTTTTGTTCCTGACCAGAATAATAATAGTTGCCATACACCATAGTTTGGAGCCTGGTATTTTCTGCCAGGTTCCAGTCCCAGGCAAATCGAATCAATTGGTTGCCCCAGTTCATGGTAACCATCGCATCACTTTCAAAATTAAAATAATCATTACTGAAATAACCACTTGCGGCAAACCGGTGCTTTTCGTTCAACTGGTAGTTCAATTTAAGAAAAGCATCACCAACAGTAATTTTAACATCCTCTTCCAAATCTGCCATTGCTTTAATAAGCCGGTACTCGGTTCCCAATAGAGAAATCCTGCCGGAAGCCACTATGGACAAACGATCAGATAAAAAACCTTTTAAAGCACCTCCTGTCATCAGTGGAGACAACTCCATACTGCCGTGAAATTTTTTCTCAACCGGCCGGTCAGTAGTAATTCTTGCCAAAGAAGCCAGAAAGTTACCTGAATTGGCAGGAAACCGACCACTTCGGTAATCAACGTCTTCAATAATTCCCTGCGGAAAAACCGAAAACAGGCCAAACAGATGAGTACCTCCGTAAACCGGGACTCCGTCCAGTTCCAAACGATTATTGCCACTGTTGCTTCCTCTGACAAAGTATCCTGACCCACCTTCCATTCCCTGCGACACCCCCGGCAACGTCCCGATATAGCGAATAACATCTGTCTCGCCTGATAAAGATATAAGCCTACGACTCATAAGTGGCGAATATCGGTAAACATTATTTCGTCGTTGAATTTGTTTGCCATAAACATCTACCCCTTTCAGCTCAAAATGCCTTATGGAGTCGCCTTCTGACTGAGAATCCAAAGCATTTGTTTGAGCAAACGAAGAAATACTGAAAAATAAAAGAGAGAAAAATGGAAATAAAATTCTAATTTGGGTCATGATAGAAAAAATAAATATCTGCACAGGCGGCAAAAATTCCGGTTCCGTTATTCACATTAGAGTATATTCGTCTTTCATCAAACCATTGTCCCGGATCCTCTTCATCGGTATAGGACTCCATTTTTTGCAATGAAGATTTCAAATATTGGTCATACTCTGTTGAAGCAGTCCGAATAACCACAAAATTATATTGACCGTAATTGGTTTGAAGTTGAAAAGGAATTCCATCTTCATCGATTGGTGAAATAGAATCAACCCGGATATAATATTCAAAAGCAGGAGTCGTAGCCGTTGGCAGAATATCAAGTAAATTACCCTCCTGATTGAAACGATCGGCATTGGGATGATCTGTTCCAATTCCGGATTTCAAAGGAACACCGGGCCCCGGTTTTTGATAATTTTCAATCTCCGGATCGGTTGACAAAACGTACATCCAAAAGGGATTTTGACCTGAATACTGAATAAAATTCTTTGTTGGATAGGTATCGCTGGCCTGATCCCTCCGGATATCATTGTAGTATGGCATTCGTGTGACAGCTGTTATCTCCGGTTCATCCGGAACTGTCACCACCAACTGATAAGAAATTCCTGCCACAGGGCGATAATTAAGCTGCCATTGGTCATACCCTGTTTTTTCAAAAAATCCCACAGACGCACCATCAGCAAGTAATTCAACCTCAGCTTCCTTTACTTCCCTGAAAATATAACTTTCGTCAATAGGCACGCTGCGAGTCACACTTGCAGTTTGAATGGTATCATTGGTTAATATGCAATTGACTACCACCTCTCCGCCAACGGCTGGGTCAATAGGCAAATCCTTTATGCACGAAGAATGCAAAATGATCAACAGCAACCAGATCAATAAAAATATTTTATTTTTCATCAAGAGTCGCTTATCTGTTAAACTGAATAATCTGGCTGGTATCCTTCAACACCACCCCCCGGTCAGTCTCCATCTCCACAACAAACCGGATGGATTCAGGCAAGTCGTCCGGCACTTCCCGAAAAGCAACATACATTAGTGCTGGTGCCAGAGGAGATAAATTCAGCCACTCATCAATATCTTCCGGTTTGTCTTTGTCCGAAAATCCATACAGGAGATTTTGAGTATCGGACGACGCAATAAAATCAGGATCGTAACGGATAATTTTGAAATACTGATTCAAGGAGGTGCCCGGTTCTTGATTAAACAACTTACCCAGGGCTGAAATATTGAAATTATCTACTCCATCGATTCTGTACTCCATTTCAATTAGAGCGGCACTAACTGTAGAAATTTTGAGATTGCTTTTTAATGAAACATTCTTCTTTTGGTAATTCAGTTCTATTTGTGTTTCCAAGTCAGGAATAGGATTTGTGATTCCTTCATAAATCCCAGGATTAAAGTAAGGTAACTTACCCCCTTCCGCATTAATGATTGAATCTACATTCAAATTATGTGTATGTAATGCCAAAAAAAGATTCAATGCATCATCATAGCCATCCTCTGGGTATGCTTGGTAATCAACATAATTAATTCCTTCAGGTGACGTATGATGGAATATTTCACCAGAAACAATGAATAAATAATCACACTCTCGAGGACGAAAATCAAGAAAGTAACTATCATTACTGTTATTCTCCTTTTTACACGAGAATAAACTTAAGAGTAAAATAATAGCAATTAAATTTTTCATATTATAAAATTAATAGGCTGTTTCAAAACCTCATTTTAAACCTAAAAAAATCGCACTCTCAGGTTGAGAAAGTTTCAAATATCCAAATCCCAGAAATAAAAAATTGGTTTTGAAACAGCCTCAATGTTATTTATCAAAAATTATTGCAATTCCAATAACAATGTTCCTTATTTCTTTGCAAAACCTGTAATCATTCCTCTTTCATATTGGTAATTCCTATCTGAAGAAGTTCGCCAATCACCGGCTAATGTATATTTATTATTATCATAAGCGCCATCGTACCCCCAATTCATTCTAAGCATGGTTGTTGAAGAAATCCTTGTTGTTGTTTTTGTTTCAGGCAATTTTAGGGGCAACGTTGCTCTTTTTAATGGACGCAATTGGGGATCATCAGAGTCCCGTGAACTAATCCAGGTATAATGATATGTGTATTGCCTCCTCTGTTTTTCATAACCATCAATAATCCATGCATGTCCATCTTCGTACCATGTATTCCATGTAATAATAAATTTAAACCTTTTTTTGGTTCTATATGCACTAACAATAACCGGCATTTCAGAATTTAAACTTGATAAAACCGTAGAGCTATTATAGTTTTGAAAACTTGACTTTATACCAAGAGATGAATAAAATCCTACCAGGTTTTCTGTCTTTGTTCCTGAACCTCCTCCGCCATACTTCATATCTATATTGCTCCCAACATACCCCATTAATATGGCAGAATAAATTGTACCATTATCATAATATCTCAATGCCATTTCATCCCACACAGAAGAACTTGGTCCACTAAAAGAAAACCAATAACTCGATCCTTTTCCAAGAAAGCCATCTTCATTTTTTGACCAACCAGAACAAGAACCTTTGCTATACATATTAACAGGTCTGCCTATCTTACCATTTAAATAATAAACCATTTGTGCCCCTGCAACTCCTACACATCCTACCACGCAACGTTTAGAATAATCCTGAACATAAGGCACAACTTCATTCCATGGATGCCCCTGTCCCCATCTAGTTCGTGTATACGGGCCTTTTCTAACAGGAGTCAATTGCTCACTTTCAATATAAGACAATTCCCAATATCCCTCATATTCATTATCAATTGCTCTTTTCAGAGGTCTATTATACAACTCAATATTTTTCCAAAGTTCATAATCAGCAGAAGTGGTATCCACATAATCCGATTGTTTCAAGGCTAAAATATCCTCTGATAATGCATCCAGCCATGTAAGTACTCCCGGATTAGCTTCCTCAAAAGAAAATTCTCCTTCATCCGAAGTTGCCAAAATACTTTCTGTTCGTTTGTCTCCTGAAACAATCAACCAGCCGTTGTTTTCGGCGTAATTTACTACATAAAGCAAAGTATCACCCGAATAAACAACGGGCTCAATTTCAAAAGACAATGAATCTTTGCTCTCCGAATTATTCAGAATGCGAACAAAAGTTTTCACACTTTCCAGCCCGACATCATAATTTAGGTCTGAATTTCCACCATTTTCCCCGGATTTCAACGTTAACTCCTCATCAAAATCCAATTGGGAACAACTAAACAAAGTGAGAACAATAATAAAGGAACTCACAAAACAATTAATTTTTTTCATAACTTTACAGTGTTAATGGGGTGGCCACCCCGTTAATAAATAGTCTTAATAAATGTCCCATTCTCCGAATCGGAGAATGGGATTTTTTATGATTCAACTGAAAATATTAAAAAGAAAAAAATAAAGAAGAAAACAATGACCTTCTCCAGAATAAACAAGACAGAAAAAAGCGGATAATAAATTTTAGAAAAGAATCTGCAAAAACATTTTCCTCCGGGAACAGTAATTACAGAAAATACAGAATTGTTGTCAAAACAACCAAATTTGTAAGGAGAATTGGGTGCCTGGGTTAACATTTGCAATAGGTTTTAAAGATTACGAGTTCAAATATAGAAAAAAATAAAAATACAGCCCAAAATAAAAAGTAATATTAAGATAAATTTAACAATACATTTTTTACAATAGACTCATCCAAAATGAACAAAATCGAAGAGAAAAACCACGACTAAAGATGTAACCGGGGCATTTATTGCCTTGCCTGGAGTTGTGGTGTTTTTCGTGTATTGATAGTCCGTTATATTTCCCTTAACTTTAATTTTAAAGAAATTCTTTGATTATGAGCATCCAGGAAAATAAAATAGCAACTAATGAATGGTCTTTGCCAGGAGACCCCATTTCTCAAAAAGAGTTTGAAAAAGGGATCTCTGAAGCAGAAAAAGGGCGTTTCTATACAATAGAAGAATCAAAAAAAATTCTTAAGGAATGGCGGAAAAAGAGGACAGCATAAAACTACCCCATCAACAACAGCACAATACCCACCAAAATTCCACCAAGATAAACAGCTTTCTTCTTCACATTTTTTTCACCAAACATAAGGGCTCCGAAAACAAAGGGAACAATAACGCTGCTGCGACGCAGGGCCGAAATAACCGATATCAGGGAATCCGGTTCACTAATGGCATAAAAGTAGAAAAAATCGGCAATCACCAGAAATAATCCTATAAACGGGATGGTCCATCGCCACTGAAATGGCACCCTGGAAGGCCGCTTGCGCCGGACGAACCATAATATGGGCAAAAGCAATACGACCTGATAAAATGAGAACCAGGCCTGAACGGCTACGCGGTCAATCTGCCGCAGGATGTGCTTATCATAAAGAGCACTTACCGCCCCTGCCAGTGTTCCGATAATAACAAACCACATCCACTTATTATTACGAAATGAGAGCCCTTCAAGTTTACCAATGGTCGAAAACCTGAAAAAGAAAAAGAGGGTAAGCAAAAGTCCCAACCAGCGCAGAACACTCAACTGCTCACCGAATATAATGATTGCCCCCACCAGTGTCCATAATGGTCCGGTGGCCCGGATTGGAGCGACAATGGTAAGCGGCAAATGCTTCAATGCAAAATAATTGAACACCCAGGAAGTAAGTACAATGCTGGTTTTTAACAGCACCATCCAGTGCTCACGCGCAGTTAAACGGGGTACATAGACCATATCACCGGCTTGCAATACATCCTGCTCAGACAGCCATACCAATGGAATAAAAATTATAGTGCTGGTAAGCGCTCCGAAAAACAATACCGGCCAAACAGCATTGGCATTCAGGGATATTTTTTTTAAAATATCATAAAACCCAAGAAAAAATGCAGAACCCAGTGTTAGTATTAACCACATATTTTTTTCAATTATCAATGACCAGTTATCAATGATCAAT